>JAUYEC010000079.1 GCA_030691585.1 Candidatus Omnitrophota bacterium | reverse complement strand
GTAGGGACAGGTTTGAAGCCTGTCCCTACAGGAAGTAACGACGCGAGGGTAATTCAGTGGTAGAATGCAAGCTTCCCAAGCTTGACGTCGCGGGTTCGAACCCCGTCCCTCGCTCCAATTATAATTATAATTATAATGCTTGATCGTTTTTACTTGCTAATGGTCGCAACAATCGCTATTATCGGTTTAAACGGCTGCGCGGGCTCGACTCCTGCTATGGTTTCACCTCCGCCGCAGCATGCGCCGGTTACAACCAGTGCCCCGGGCACATACCACCATGTGCAAAAAGGCCAGACGCTCTGGCGCATAGCCAGGATATATAATGTTGAGCTCGATGAGATCGCCTCAATCAACCATATACCTGATACCACCAGCATTGAAGTCGGACAGCAGATTTTCATTCCCCATCGCCAGAAACCCGTAAGGACGAAAATAGACTACAGCGCTGGCGATTTTATCTGGCCCGTAAACGGCAGAGTCATATCTACATTCCAAGAAGTATCCAATAATATGGTCAATAAAGGGCTGGATATACGCCCTTCCTCAAGCACAGATGTTTTTGCTGCCCGCTCCGGAAAAGTCGTTTTTTATGCCGAGGATTTCGGAGGATTCGGCAAGACCGTGATCATCGACCACGGCGACGGTTTCTCCAGCGTCTATGCCCGCAACAGCGAGGTCTTTATCAAATCCGGCGACAGCGTAAAGAAGGGCCGGCTCATCGCAAGGTCCGGCTCCAGCGGAAGAGACAGCGGAGTGTATCTTCATTTTGAAATCAGAAAGGCCCATATACCGCAAAACCCGCTGTTTTATCTGCCGCGGGACAACTGAAATTTTAAGGCTGTAGGGGCGGGTTTCAAACCCGCCCCTACAGTAGGTGCACAATGACAAAAGATAAATTTTTCGGACGGGCAATCTGCCTTGATCTCCTCTCTAAGCGTATCACCAGCTTCCTGGAAGGATACCGCCAGAACATCGCCGTTATAGGCGACGAACTCATCGGCAAGACATCGCTTTTGTTTAAATTCCTTTCCAGGTTCTCTGATAACCGCGTGGTCGTCGTCTACCTGGAAGTCCGGCCGGATTCAACAGAGGCGTTCGTAAAAAAATTCATCGGGGTAATGCTCTATAACTTTATGATAAATAGCGGCGAGCCGCTAAAAGAAGACATTGATTACCTCATCGGGAAATCAGCCAGATACATACCCCGCACCGTAGAAAAGATCGATCTCGTCCTGGCCGCGGCCATTCACAAGAAGAGCAATGTGTTTACGGAATTGCTGTCTTTATGCGACATTTTCTACCGCGAAACCGGAAAGCACTGCCTGGTCATATTTGACGAATTCCAAAACCTGGAATACCTTGGCATCAAGAACCTCTTCCGCGAATGGTCAAAACTACTTATCCTGCAGAAGGACACGATGTACATCATCACCAGCTCCCAGAAGTTCAAGGCGCGAAACATACTTTCCAAAAACCTGTCCTTGTTATTCGGCAATTTCGAAATAATGGACGTCGAACCGTTTGATACAAAAACGAGCATGCAATACGTAGAAGAGAGGCTTGCCGGCACACGCATCAACCCGGGGCTGATGGAATTCATTGTTGACTTTAGCGGCGGATACCCGCTTTACCTGGATATCATCACCTCGGCGCTGCTTAAGTCCCCGGATGCAAGCTTGTCCGAAATACTCGAAAGCCTGCTCTTTGATACCTCCGGGATCTTGCACCAAAGGTTTAGCGGCTACATTAGACATTTGACCGGCGCCAATTACAGTTTTGATTACCTCTCTATATTATATTTAATATCCTGCGGCCGGAACAAAATAAAGGATATTATTCATATCATGCGCAAACAAAAAACGGAACTGACACTCAGGATAAACCACCTGCTGGAATTTGACGCCATCACCCGCAGCGGAGATTTTTTAAGGTTGAATGACTCAGTGTTCGGTTTCTGGATGAGGTTTGTTTATCAGGAAAAACTTAGCTCGCTCACGCACGACGCCAAGAACCAATTGATAAAATTCCGCGATAATATTGAGGAGCTGATAAAGGATTTTATTGCCGCCAGCAGTAAGCCGGTCATGGAAAGGATGGTTGAGGTCCTGCGCATGTTTGAAGACGAAATAATGCAGTTTGAAAAGAAAAGGATAAAACTCAACCATTTCCGGGAGATCAAACCCCTGGAATTGCGCTGCCGCGCTTTAAAAGACGGGCTCTTGGGCCGCGGCCAGGAAGGCGTCTGGATCATGGCGCTGAAGAACGATCATCTTAACGAAGAGGATATCACGGAATTCGCCAGGGAATGCAAAAAATACCGCCATAAGACACAGCGCAAGATCATCATCACTCTCCAGGCAATAGATGACAACACTCGCCTGAAGGCGATGGAAGAAAAGATCTGGGCCTGGGATGTCGATAACCTTAATGAAGTGCTACGGCTGTTCTCGAAACCGGGAGTGGTAGTTTAAATGATAATCGGCGTCCTTTCAGATACGCATATACCAAACGCGGCTACGCGCATGCCGCAGCAGGTGCTCGATGCGTTTAAAAAAGCGGATATGGTGGTCCATGCCGGAGACATTATCGATCTACCCACGCTCGAGCAATTAAAGAGCGTCTGCGCGCGGGTCCTGGCTGTGCGCGGAAACATGGATCATGATGAGATCAAAAAAATCCTGCCGGAAAGAGAAATCTTCAAGGTCAAGGATTTCAAGATCGTGGTGGTCCACGGCTGGGGAGCGCCGGCAAGCCTGCTTGCGCAATTGGAGCTGACTTTTAAAAATGACCGGCCCGACATCGTGATCTTCGGCCACACGCATTCCCCATTGAACGAAAAAAGAGGGGATACGTTGTATTTTAATCCCGGCAGCCCCACAGATAAGGTATTTTCCCCGTATAATTCTTATGGTATAATAGAGATTAATAATAAGATAGAGGCGAGAATCATAAAGCTATAGAAATTGTCGTTCGTCGTTCGTATATCGTCGTTCGTGAGAAAGGAAAAATCATCGCTTGTTCAGTGATTTTACGAAAGACGAACGACTAACGACGAAATACAAACTTTAACGCGAGTTTTTTGTATGAACCGAGATATCCTCTGGGCGCCTTGGAGAATGGCCTACATAACGCAAAAGAAACGCAGGGGCTGTATATTCTGCGCCGCCAAAAAACCAACGCATCCGGATTATTGCTTTTTAAAAACACGGCTGTCGCAAGCGATGCTCAATATCTATCCCTATAACAACGGCCATGTCATGGTTTCCCCGCTGAGGCATGTCGCGGACCTTACTAACCTGACTAAAGCGGAGATGCTGGACCTTTTCCAGCTGGCCGCCAGAGTAGAAATTATGCTGGCTAAACTTCTTAGTTCCGATGGTTTCAACATCGGCATCAACATCGGCAAAAGTGCCGGCGCCGGCATCACCGGGCATATGCATGTCCACATTGTTCCGCGCTGGAGAGGGGACAACAATTTTATGCCGACACTAAATAATACAAAGGTATTGTCCCAGTCGCTTGATGAACTCCATAAAGGATTAATTCATGCAGCCAAAGTCCGGGATTAAACAACTG
>JAUYEC010000061.1 GCA_030691585.1 Candidatus Omnitrophota bacterium | reverse complement strand
TTTTGATATCATAATTACGGACATCAGTATGCCAAGTATGGATGGTCACAAATTTGCTGGAATAGCGCGTAAGGCATATCCGGATACGTATATTATTATGCAAAGTAACTGTCCTGATGGAAAACAGGATCAAGACTTAGTAGATGATATAATTGATTATTATGCGGATAAGAATGATTTTGGAATATTTAAAAAACCTATCCTGTCAGAATCCTATAAGATAGTCAAGCTCACCAAAAACTGCTTAGTTGAGTCAATCGCCCGAAGGTACCAGGGAATCTATAAATCTCGTCGAAAAGTCGCAAAAATCTTTGCCCCGCACGTTAAACTGGATGAAACCCGTGGCAGGAAGATATCTTTTGAGGAAGCATTAAAGGGCATGGATAATCCTAATCCTGAAGATATTGAATATAAAATCAGCTGTGAAGGTTTATACGCCATTAAAAAACCCGAAGGCCATTGGCATATTATTTATTGTGCTGATTTGACGCAGGCGCCTGAAGGGTATCGTTCGTTTGTAGAAGTCGTGTCTAACTTAAGACAATCCCCCGGGGCCTTAAAGACTAACGAGTTGGGCGCGCCCGGCGCCGTGCCGGCGGGGCGGGCATTTGTAGTATTTTCTTGGTTAGGCGGCTACTTGGCTAGAACCGGCCGGATTGGCGGCGGGTTGCCGGAAAAAGAAATAGAACAACTACTGGCCAGGCTGAGAAGAATGGACCTTATGTTTACTGCTTATCAGGAGATACTCAGCAATTACGGCCGGGAAACCTGGAGAAGGGTGGCGGATATTATTGGCGGAATAAAGGGAAATAATGTCAGCTTAATAGATGAGGCTCAACAAGTTTTGGCCCTGATGCCCAACCCGAATCATATAGATATTGAGACGGGCGGTGAGAAAAATTGGATCAATTGGTTCGATTTGAAAGATATAGACCTTTCCGTTCCTCACACCAGCCGCTTCTGTAGTCAACCATGCCAGCACTGTTGCAGGGGAAACGGTTTCTTCGCCGCCAGGCACTGGCCTGCGCCTATAGTGATAAGGAAAATTGAGCGTCAAGGGCTGAAGATAGACCTCGCATCTCAGAGAGATGAATTTTTAAGACGCGGAGATCCTTTCTTCCGGATTCATTCCGACGGTTATGTAGAATTTGCTTTGAGAAGCGGCAAGCAAATAGATTTGGATATCACTACGGTGGGATGGGATGAAGATGATACGCGGACTCAGACGGCGACGGAAAGTATAGTTAATCTATTTTCATCCGGTTCAATTCCGGACGAAATAAGGCATAGGTGTTACTTCCGGCTTTCTTTACATTTATGCTTCCCGCGCCCGGGTTACAACCTAATTCAGGCCATACATAAAACAGACGGACGCAGGGTTCCAAGGCGGGTCATTAAAGCCTATGTGAGGCGTTATTTAAATATAATAAAAACCTTGGGGCCGTTATTAAGGGTTATTTACGTTGAGCTAACTCCAAGTCCTTCTTTATTAAACCGCGCTACCGCTAAAGTTTTTTCTAAAGCGTTGAAACAGGCAGGTATAAAAAATAACGACAGGAAATCTTTTGTATCTGCAATTGTTGAGAGAGAAACAAAATCTGGAAACTACTTAAACGGTTTACCCCAATTTTTCTGTGTAGATCTAAATTTAAATAAGTTTAGGCAGTTTACAATATTGACTATGCCTATTAAAGAGGAAGGCCGGGGCGGTGATTTCTTAAGGCGGCTTAAGCTGGCAGAGCAGGCTGATCCTCGTTGTTTAAAGATAGATATGGACGCAGTTACGGATAAGAATCCTGCTCCTTTAGCTTTTCCAGAAGTGGCGGTTACCCCCCGGGGTAAAGTAATTGTTGAAAGTGTTGTTAACCCAGGCAGGACGCTGGTTGAATCCAGTCTTGATGAACTTGATCCTGTAGATTACCCAGCAATGAGGTCATTTTTCGGCCCAATTCTGAAGCGGATTAGTCCCTTATTATCTTTCTCGATCAGTCCGACTCAGGGCCAAGGAAAAGGCGTTCGCCGCGGTATCGCAGGTTCAATGTGGTTATTGGGGATTTTGATGGTTTCTCTAATTGCGGCGGCGTTTTGGTACTTCGGCGGCGCGCAGTTATACGCGGCGGCTGGGCAGTGGTGGCAGCATCTTATAGCAGTTATTAACAGCGGTAGGGGAGGTTTAAACCTTCCCTACCTTGTGGATAACTTGGGGTTCATCCAGCCCCCCGCCGCCGCGGGCGCGCAGGGCCTGTTGGGGCAATACGCGGGTTTAGAGTGGTTGGGGTTAGTTTGTATGGCAGGTGGAATGAGAGCATCTAATGATGGCGGCCGCCGCGCCGCGCTGGCGGGGGTGGAAGACGAAAAAGACGGACGTGCACCTTTTTCCGTTTCACCTATAATTTCAAGAATAGATTTAATTTTGAATTCAAAGGCGATAAGAGACGAAGATTGCTATGGTAGAGAATATGAGCTTTGGGAATTGTGCGGGTTAATATTACAGGTATACAATCGTAGGCATTTAAGAAAAATAAGAAATACTTTAATAAAAAAAGGCAGTAAGTATAAATGCGTAGGCGCAAAAATAGATTTACTATTTCTAGTTGAACTTTTATCTTCGCTGATTGAAAGAAGAGATGACTTTTATGCGCGATTTGTGGAAAGACTGCAAGATACATTTAAAACCGTATCTCCTGCAGATTGCGTGGAAAGCTTCGGCATACCTTTTATTTATGGCCACACTTTTCAGGAAGTAGAAAAAAACCGAGGTCAAGGAATAATACTTGAATCAGGTTTTGATAGCATCAAACAGCTGCAAAGAGCCACATCGTTATTAAGCGGTCACTACGGCGATGAACGTAATCCCGAGCGATATATTTTTGCCTTCCCCCAGGCTCTAGAGCAAATAATAGATTGTAAGCCGAGATCGCTTATATTAACCGCCACAGGAGCATCTTGGATGAAAGACCATCAGGGATATCGGGTTCCTAAATTGGATGAATTTGACACAAGGCCGCTGTTTTATGAACATACGGGTGAGCTTCTTAGTGATTCAAGAAAAGATGCTTTTGTCAGAGATTCAAAAATCACATTGCAAACATTAGGATTAATCAAAGATGAAAAGTTTGATCCAAAACGACAAATTCTGGTATTTACTCTAGGTAAAACGCACGCCTCAACAGTGGCGCATATTGTGCCTTGGATTTTCTATTTGCATACACATCCTACAAGCTGTGGCGATCCCATTATGGCTTCGGGGCCGGACTTGGTTTATGAAGCGTTCAGATCCGATTGGCAGAGTCAATTTATCAGGGATTTAAAGACGCGATTAAGTTTGGATGTGTATTCACCCACCAGCGGTGCGGGAAGCGGCGCAAGAAAACCCGGCGGGACTGCGGCCAGGCCCGACTACATAAAAACTATCCAGGCAGCCAGAAAAATTTTAGGCAAAAATAAACCCGGCTTTACCTTGTTTACAGGTATGGGATGTTCAATCGCGGGCGCGCTGATAGCAGGAATAATAATTGGGATTAAGACCGGGGACTGGCAGATATTTGGCGCAGTTGCTTTAGCCGCAGCAATAATTACTCTGCTTTTGTGGAGCGCAAATATATTCAGAATTTCGGGTAGAATTCCGGGGATACAACAAAGTCTGGGGACACGACACTTAACTCTCGTGTCCAGCGCCGCGCCGGCGGGGCGGGGGAAGCGAGTTCGCCGCGGCATCACTGGTTCAATATGGCTATTGGGTATTTTAATATTGCTTTTAATCGTAACGGTAGTTATTTGGCATTTCGGCGGATGGCAGGGATTCTGCGAGGCTGTTTTGCATCACAGCCCGCCCGTGATTTTTGGCGGTTTAGTTCTGGTTACTCTAATATGGTTGAGGAAGAATTCCGGGGACACAATACCTAATTCAGGCGGCGCGGGAAGAGGTGCCGGAGTGGAAGGCAGAGTCGGCCCAAGTTATACAGATTGGGACGGGCAGACAGAAGAAATAGACGGCCGTCCTGTTGTTAACCGTGTTTTCGGTCCGTCATTTTGCGGCCGGCCGATGGTGCGATTCCATCATGCGGATATGGGAGGCAGACTGCCGCAAGGCAGCGCCGCGCCGGCGGGACGAGCCACGGATTTATCTTCGCCGGTAGGCGTCTTCGCGGGTGTCGACGCCGTCAATGATAATGTCGGAGTTTTGGACGTAGAAACAGATACGGTATTTGCCGACTCTGAATCTATGAGTAGCCGGCGGCAGGTTGACCAGGGGCTTGGCAAAATGAAGAGGATTGCCGGAAGTCAAATAGAGGTTAATCTTTTCAATAATCCGCCTGCGCAGTTGGGCGGAGAGTTTGTTGAAATCCCGTTCGCCGCTGGGAGTGAACTCAATTCGTTCCGGCATAACCGTCAGGATAGACCGAGCTTACTTTTGATTTTCTCAAACGGCACTAATCCTAATCTTTCGGCTTCCTTGATGCCTTGCTTGAGGCGTAATGCTAACTTCGGATTGATGGGTAGATGCGACTCTATGGCATCAATGAGCCAGCCAACAGGATTATGGTACACGTATTCTTTGGCTGGAGCTGTTTCTTCAAATTTGGTGTCTGCTACGCAGAGAAGATCCCATAGTGAATATGTGTCAAATACGAAATATTTGGGAGCGCCTTTTTTATCCACTACTACGGCCGCTTTAAATTCTTTGGATAGCGACGCTTTAAGTTCTTTTGGCAGCGCGGCAAATTTACCCAAAGTCTCTAACTTAACTAATTCTTTCGCCGGTAATTTAATTAATGATCCAGATTTCATTTCTCAATCTCCTTTTCTTCAATTGCTTTATCTGATTTGGGCGGAGGTAAAGCGTTATGTTATTTCGTATATTAAATTACTCCGTAACCAAGCCAAGTATAGCTTTTATCGTTATATTCGTCAAGCCAAAACTACCCGCGGCATGATCATGATATTAGGGACTTTGGCAATGATTTTGCCCTGGCCGTATATTATCGATCTTTTTCCTGATTACGGTACCGGCGCATTAGCCTGCGTGGCGGTGGTGGGGGCGGTGCATTGGGACCCGGGCGGGCCGAATGGGAACGCACCTCAGAAAAAACGCGCCGCGCCGGTGGGGCGCAATTCAGCTTTGGTGGGTATGCGCGGGGCGGTGTTCGCGAGTAAGCCGTTCGATGATCCACATTCGCATCAGCGTCAAATAGCCGATGCCTCTAGCGGCGGCAATCTCTTTGAGGCAGGCAAGTTGGGGGGTATCCAGGCGCAGGGAAACGAGCTTTTTTTTAGGTCTGGCGAATTTAATTTTGGTTGGTTTGAGTTCGCCAAGAAACTCTGTAGAATCATGGGTATCCCAAAACTTACGTTCTTCTTCAAGGGATTTGACGCCGCGCCGGCGGGGCGCGGGAAAGTTAAAACTTCTTTATATGCTTTGGATCCGGATTTCTTTGATAATTCTGAAATGTTTGATATTGCGAGTGATGAGGATGGATTTGTTCTTGTGTGCGGTGGCAACGATGAGGGAATCTACCAATCCGCTGCCGTATTTCCTGCGGAACCGCGCGGCGATCTTTACTATAGACGAGGTAATATTCAGCACGGCAAAAATGTTCAAAAAAGAGGCGATATCTGCTTCTTGAGCAGCGGTAAGGCTGGGGAGGCTCAACAACTCATATTCATTTATAACCGAAATACTGGCGTTTATCTTTTTGTTTTCTATCCCTTCAAAGAAGGAAGTTACCGTCTTATCGCCACGCAGGTGATCGATGATGATATTGGTGTCAATAAGGCATTTCATCAGTTAGTTGATCCTTCGGGAGAAATCAGCCCGCCATTCTTTGCGCAGCTTATTTTCTATGGTAATTCCCTTAGAGTAACTTGTTCCCAAGATTCCTGCGCTTCTCTTGATGGTACCCAAGGTCTGCGGCAAATTGACTTTAGAAGAAAGACTGTCGGCCAACAGCCATTTAATACTTTCAATCTTTTCCTCCAGCGATTCCAATGTTTCCATGATGATTTTCGCGCTCATTCCAATCCTCCCAAAGACAAAAATACTACAATTTTAGAGGTAAGTCAAGCAAATAAGGCAGAGCTGGTATATTATCGGGCAGGCAGTTCCAGCCCTATCCGAGATGTGCACTATAAGCAAATGCTCGAAGATAAAGATGTGGATGAAGAAAGATATCGATGGCAATGTAACTTAGGCGGTTTGTACGGCTGCGCAAGGTTATTCCAACATGCTGATCGGCCGCTGGGCGAAGGCGCCGAGCCAGCGGGGGGGGCTGGACCATCTGCCGATAAAGCAGGCCTAATAATAAAAGAAATTTCGTCTAACTTAAGACATCCCGGGGATTCTGTAAAAATTGGCGAAGCGATCCGCGATTTAGTTTGCCCCTTATCTAAGGAAGAAGCACTTAAGGTATTAAATTTTTTGATAGAAGAGTCTCGAGACAAACATAAGGAACATATTCCATGCGGACGCAATCATAATTATACGTTTGCGGTTGCTTTTATTTTTAAACGTAGAATTGATCTTCGGGACGGCATCATTGATTGTATCGCCGGATTCTCTACCGACCCGGATAAAACACATGTTTTGATGGAATTAATAGAACATATACAGATGGCGATTTCTGATGAGAGCCAGGAGATATTTGAAGATCTATGGACACATTTGCTTATGAGTTTGAAACGCTATTCACAATATGAAACTTTGCCTCCCGGTGAGGTTTATAGGCATGCTCTTCTCCAGGCCAGCGGTACGCCCTACTTAAATATGGATTTATTATGCAATATATCTTTGTCGCTGCCTAATAAAATTTCTCTAGTAACAGAAAAGGGCCTGCATTTCGAACTCAGATCACGGCGCGGCTTCGAATATTTCGTGTTTGTCGGACAAAATCCGTGGCCGGTAGGATATGTTTTGATTTGCTATTTTAAAGATAGTTCGCTCCTCCATTTTTATATAAATATAAGCGATCGAGAGTACATTAAAAATGGTATTGGTTATGTTGTAATGCGGTATGCAGTAGAATGCCTTCGTCCCGCCATTGTAATAGAGCCTCTGTCCGCTACGCCCGGACATTTAAATTTATTCATTAAAGCCAAGCGGGCAGGCTTGTTCCAAATGGTCGAAAGAAAGCAGGCAGCCAACTTTGAATATGCCATGTTAAGTCCTGGCTGGGAGGAAGTCGATTCTGTAGATGAAGTTGTTTTTCCCGACGCCAAGTCGGGTAAAAAAATATTTATACGCGCAAAAACAAAAAAACTGATTTAGACCAGGGAAGTTCCCGGGATGAAATATCAATTTCAGGCGGCGCGGGAAGAGGCGCAAGGTCTGAGGACGGGGTTGGTCCAAGCTATACAGATTGGGACGGGCAGACAGAAGAAATAGACGGCCGTCCTGTTGTTAACCGTATTTTCGGTCCATCATTTTGCGGCCGGCAGATGATGCGATTCCATCATAAGGATCTGGCGGGAAGAAGGCCGGATGACAGCGCCGCGCCGGCGGGACGGGATTTAGCTGTGATGGGTATGGGCGGGGCGGTGTTCGCGAGTAAGCCGTTCGATGATCCACATTCGCATCAGCGTCAAATAGCCGATTCCCCTCTCAGCGGCAATCTCTTTGAGGCAGGCAAGTTGGGGGGTATCCAGGCGCAAGGAAACGAGTTTCTTTTTAGGTCTGACGAATTTAATTTTCGCGGGTTTGAGTTCGTCAAGAAACTCTGTAGAATCATGGGTGTCCCAAAACTTACGTTCTTCTTCAAGAGATTTAAACTTCGGGATTTTGTTCATATTTTATTATCTCCTTTTATAAAGATTTCTTTCGGTTTCAGACATCGCACGGGCAGTGATTATCTTCGCCTTATTCTTACCAAGATAAGCGAATACTATGGTCAGGCAGCGTCCATTTTGCGTCCGGCCCAGCGCCAGATATCTGTTGTATTTGGCCTTGAGAATATACGCGCTGCCTTCAAAACAGGCTTCTTCAACCTCTTTGGGTTCTACTCCGTGCCTTGCTATGTGGGAGACGGTGTCTTCGGTCCAGACGATTTCTTCGATCCTCAATATGTCACCTCTAGGCCAAGTATATCTGTAATACAAAAGATGTCAAGAGAAAATATTGGTTCCGAAACAAAAAATGGACCAGATAAAGGAAAACAAGACGCCGCGCCGGCGGGGCCGCAATATGGGAGACACTTCAACATATTTGGAATAGCAGAGAATGACGCGGGAAGCAGATTAGCGATAAAGCGATATCAAGTCGCAGTCAATAGAATAATTAATTGGGCTAGAAAAAATGGAATTCCACTGTCTAAGGTATTTGTTGGCGGCAGCTTCGGAAACTTATGCAAAGGCGGGGGCAAATTGCCTCGTTTGGGGATAATCGACTCAGCCATGTTTTTCATAACACCAAAAGGGCCTAAGCCATCAGATCTGGATGTCGTAATAAATATTGGCATAAGGACGTTAAGAAAGTTACGAGACGCCTTAAAAAGAATGCAGCTCGATGTATTAAGGCGACATGGAGTGTGTATTAGTTATTTCTTTGAAAAACCGGATGGCAGAGATATACCCATACAAGGACTTCGCAATAACGGATTAATTAAAGTATATGATGGACTCACAAATGATTCTTCAGGCGGCGCGGGAAGGTGCGGGTCACGTCGCCATAATCTGCGGCATCACGACGATGGAGATTTTGATATGTCGCGCAGCGGATTTGTTGGTCGTCAGCCCGGGATCACGCCTCGCGGTGTCTTTTTTGCAGACCAAAGCGGAGTAAGCGAATTTCAGCGTCCAGACGACGCCGCGCCCGTGAAGCAGCAAAGTGATGGACACTTCGCTCAGAAGCCGATTGACAAAGATATAGGAGGAAATGGCCCTAAGTCTGCGTTTCAGGCGAGTATGGCAGAAAGGAAAGCAGAAGATAATCCCGCGTCTCACACTGACAGGTCTCTTGGCGAAGGCGCGACTGCGGCGGGGCAGAGCGATGGGGGGCACTTCACTCAGAAGTCGTTGGTGCCCAATAAGCAAAAGAGAAACGGTCATGATACTTCAGATGTAAAAATAATCGGCGCGGGAGCATCCTATGGCGGTTACGCTGTTTTAAGAAAAATTATTGAAGGATTGCCTGCGATCCATCCGCCTATTGTCGTTTCTGAGCATAGATTACCTGACATCGATTTTATTGCATTTGCGCGGATATCTCCTCGTAAGATTGTTTTCATTAGTGATGGGGATCAGGGCATCGCGTTAGAGCCTAACTGTATCTATATCGGGCAGAGTGTCTATTTGAGAAGAAGCGATGCCGGTATTACTATCGTCGACACATACGATCTGTTCCGCCCCGGCAGGGAACCTCGTGCATATGAAGGATTAAAGGGATCGGTAAATATATTATTCACGTCAGCAGCACGGCTGTTCCCTGGGAGTGCGGTTGGCCTTGTTCTTTCTGGACGCGGATTTGACGGTGTCTTTGGCGCACATGAAATCTGCAAAAATAATGGACAGGTATACGCGCAGGAAAAGCCTTCTTATTGGGAACGCGGTATGAGTTTTATGCCGGAGCATGTCGCGAGCCAGACGTCATGCCAGGTATTGAGCGTAGAAGGACTGCTATCGGTTGTTTCCGCGATATGTGATTCTGATGCCGTCCGTGCAGATGATCGCGCCGCGGCGGGGCGGGAAGGGATATCGGTGTATCGAAAAGGGGGATCCAGTGTGGGAAGAGAAGGTGGCTCCACAGGGGCGAAGTTGTGGGGGTCAATTGTTTCGTCAGTTGATGCATTCTCAACAGCGGGATGGTATGAAAACAAGTTGTTTGTTAGAAATAACCAAACCGGCAGGGTTGAGCCTTTGCATATAGTTAGATCTTCGGAAATGCAGAATTGCGGATTATCTGGGCTGGTAGAAAGAGGGTTGAATGAGTGGACTAGATCTCAACTGGCTTCTCAAATATCCGTCGATACATTGAAAAGAGAGATGTATTCATCTGAATGCTGTTTTCTTGTTTCCGAAGATAGCCGGGTGCAGGGATATATGCGCATATGCTCTCATAAACGCCCGCAGCTGCAAGCTGGACCGATATTCATATCTTATTCAATTCTATTCGCTCCCTGGAACGAACCCGCGCTCGGGCCAGCGCGAATATATAGCGGAATCCACCATCAGTTGACTGCTTATTTTATGAAAACAATGACAGAGAGGCACGGAAAGATATTGGTCGAGTTATTAGGAGGGAATTGTCCGTTGATCGCCAGATTTAATGCGCTGGGGATTGATAGTGAAAAAGGATTTTATGACCAAGATGATGCTGTAAAAGTCCTTCGGGGACAGGAAGTAAAGATCAGGAATCTATTATCGAAACAGGCAGGCAATCGGGCTGCCGTAATTCCTACTATAACCGCGCCGGCGGGGATGGAGAAAGGTTTGTCTGTAGGGGCGGGTTTAAAACCCGCCCATACCGAAGCGTCCAATGAGGGCATTACTTCTGCCGCGTCCGCTCCGGTGGGGCAAAATGCAAAAGATAAGATCAACTCGGGCAATGGGTTAGGAGCTCGGAGGGTGGTACTTGCGGGAACGTCCCAGTTAGCGCATGTTGGCTTTTATGCCGTAATTCTTTTTATCTTGTCGGGGGCCATTATAAGCGCGGGTATGGCTTTGGAATATTTTTTTCATATACTGTATTATGCCGTGGCGGCGGATATTCTGATTTTTATATCGCTGGTCATATTACGCATACTATGGGTCTCAAGCAAATTGCGGCAGCCGTTATCGGTCACGTTGTTCCCTTATCTTTACGATCTGGATGGTTCGCAGTTCGAGAAGATCAAAGATTATTTGAAGTATTATAAACAGTCAGGGTTGGACGCGATCGGCTTTCTGGGTCTTTTTACGACACTCGGTTTTGTTTCTGCCCGCATTATTCTTAACATATCACATACCACAGTTTATTATTGGCCCGGTTTTTTTGCTTGCGTCTGCTGGGGCTTATTTTTATTAACTGTATCGGTATATTTAAAATCGAAATATACGCAATTGATGGATAGCAATAAGGACAAATTGATAACAACCGGTATTTATGCTTATCACCGGCTGCCGATATATTTTATCAGCTTATTTATATTTTTGCCGTGTGTGATTTTATTTTGGGGCGTTTTTTCCTTAGCAGCTTTTATGTCTGTGATTATTTTCCTTGCGGTCGCCGCAATTAACGAGAATATGGATTTATGGCGGCGGTTTGGAAAGAAATACACGCTTTATGCCGCCAGCAGGCCATTGTTGCTTGAAAAGGCGGTTATTTCCTTGTCTGATCTTTTGGGCAGAACCGCAAGGCAGAAAGTGGAGCCTAATTACGGCATAACGGAATTATTCAGGCGCGGCCGGCCACGGGCAGCAGAGGATTTGATCAACAGCCTGGATCCAAAGACCCAAATTATGGCCTTTCCTGAAGTCGCGTCCGCCTTGGCTATACCCGCCTGGAAATTCGCGCATGTTGTAGACAAGGATATCGCGCGGCTTATTTGTTTAGAAGAAAAGCCGGCGGTGATCAATCCCCAGGCCGTTTACCGCGGCGGCAGAAAACCTAGTCCCAAAACGCTTTGGAGCATACATGGCAAAGAAAATGCATGGGTGGCAGGCGCCGCGCCGGCGGGGCAGCAAAGAGGGGGGACATTTCACTCGGAAGTTACCAGATGGCAAAGGGATAGAAAGAAACGGTCCGAGTATTCTAAGGGGGCATTCCCGCGGCATGATTTTATTATCTGTATTTCCAATATAATCTGTATTTTTATTGCGTGGTTTTTAATAAGCGATGTAGTATCTACCATTATTCCTTATGGAATTTTTGTTGATTTAATTTTCTTTAGTCCATTACTAGAAGAAGTACTATGCAGAAGAATTTTCTTTAGAGATATATTAACGCAGGTGAAAAGCCTCGGTATCAATAAGGGCATAATTATATCTTCTTTGATTACTACAGCAATGCATATAGGAACGCCAGCGTATGTTTTACCATCGATATTCTTAAATGCAATACTCTATGCTTCAGTATATGTAAGAACAAAATCGCTTAAATATTCGATTATTTGTCATAGCGCATGGAATTTAATAGCACTAACAGTGTCACCTTTATTAAGCGCCCACGTTATACTTATCCTTTCTTTGCAACTTTTTTTCGTTAGTTTATTATTCCCAAGGATAAAACACCAAGAGGCCTTTATAAAATCAATTATAGGAATACAATACTCGGATTCCATGGACACAGCACCTACTCCCCGCGCCGCGGGAATAGCCGCTGGGAGTAGAAGGGGGAAAGTTATATTCCCATTGTTGTTGTGCATTCTTGGCATTACTTTACTAGCGTCGGCCGGTTTGTTGCTGGTCAGCCATTTACCTTGTCTAACAGCTTTATTAGGCGGTCACGGCGCAGAGGCGATGGCGGGATTGCCGTGGGGCCTGATGGCGGTGGGAATGGTGGTGTCAGGGGAAAGTTTGTCCGGTGATGGTAAGCTGGAAGATAAAACTCGCGCCGTGGCGGCGAGGCCACGGAATTTCGCGGTCGGAAGACGGGGGAAAAATCCCCCAGATGTAAGATTAACTGATAAGGCATTGGTTTGTTCTTATCTGGCAATTCCTATTAACAGGGGGGATATCAGTTTTGGAACTACTAAACAGATCGTGCCGTCAGAAAAAAATGCCGCAGACAATCCTCTTTTTGAGGATATTTACGGGCATGCTAAGTATAGACGGTTAGAGTCCTATTACGGAAAGGAAATGCCTTCAATTTTAAATACGGAAACCGGCTTCTTGAATGAGAATATTCCTTTTTTGGAGAAAGTCGATGGTTTATTCATTCATTTACATAACAAATATATTTATCCTAGGTATCGCATACTTCGGCCTCGCCATCCCGGCATGTGTTATGTCATGGCTGATCAGGTTGCCACGTATTTTAAAGATGCAGGTTACAAAACATGGAGTGCCGAAATCGGAAGCCAAAATTGCGCGATCGTACTCGATGAAAAGAATGATCAACTTTATCTGATCGATTTTACACTATCACAGTATGTCCTAAGGAGCGGTACTTACGTATATCAGGAAAAATATTATTTTCCCTATTTAGAACTAGTTTTAGCTAATCCTTATGTTCGCAAGCGTTTGGAACAGGCGCGCCGTAAGGCACCGCGGGGTAATGGTTCAGGAAGAAACGGCCCCGGAGCGCCGATTTTCGAAATTCCGGGGACACGATACTTAATTCCCGGTTTTTGCACGCCTACAGCGGCGCGCGGTAGGGCAAGTAATTGTTCCC
>JAUYEC010000206.1 GCA_030691585.1 Candidatus Omnitrophota bacterium | reverse complement strand
GTGGATATTTCTCAGGCAGAGCACCGGGAGTTGCCGAGCAGAACATCCAGGCGCGCATCCGGGGTAACCTGCTCATGGCTTTTTCCAATAAGTTCGGCTGGTTGGTGATTAATACCGGGAACAAGAGCGAGGTCTCCACCGGCTATTGCACTTTATACGGGGATATGGCCGGAGGATTTTCCGTGCTTAAAGACGTGCCTAAGGGGCTGGTTTATAAGTTGGCCGTGTATAGAAATAAGTGCGTGGGATCCGATATTATCCCGGCAAGCGTTTTGCGCCGCGCTCCCACCGCGGAATTAAAAAGGAACCAGAAGGACCAGGACACTCTGCCGCCTTATCCGGTTTTAGACCGGATAATAGACCTGTATGTGGAAAAAAATCTTAGCATCGGGGAAATAGTCCGGCGCGGTTTTAACAAGAGCGTTGTTGTCCGGGCTGCCGCAATGATAGACAAGAATGAATACAAGCGCAGGCAGGCTCCTCCGGGGATAAAGATCACTCCCAGGGCTTTTGGTAAGGACAGGAGAATGCCGATCACCAACGCTTTCTCCGGATAATCATACAATGTAGGGGCGGGTTTGAAACCCGCCCCTACAAGAAAAAAAGTGACAGTCACTTTAGTGACAGCCATTATTTATTAAAATTATGAAAAAGATATCACTAATACATTTGAAAGCCGGCCATAAAGGTAAGGTAATCGATATTACCGGAGGCAGCAACCTTGCGGCCAGGTTAATGAGTATGGGCCTGTATAAAGGTAAGGAGTTGATTAAGCTCAGCCATATCGGGCTAAGGGGCCCGGTTGTGATCAAGTCCGGCAGGACCATTTTGGCATTGGGCCATGGCCCCGCGGCCAAAATCATCTTAGAGGTTACATGTTAAAGCGGATATATTTAGCCGGAAATCCGAATGTAGGCAAGAGCCTGGTTTTTTCGCGCCTTACCGGCGTCCAAGTCATCTCTTCTAATTATCCCGGCACAACCGTGGAGTTGGTCAAGGGCTGGCTGAGCTTAGGTGATGAAAAAATTGAAGTCGTTGACCTGCCCGGAGCATATTCCCTGGAACCTACTTCAAAAGCCGAAGAAGTGGCGGTTTCGTTATTGTCGCAATACCCTAAAGACGAGATCGTCGTTATCAATGTCCTGGATTCCACTAATCTGGAAAGAAATCTTTTATTGACGCTGCAGCTTATTGAAAAGGGTTTTCCGACGGTTGTCTGCCTCAATATGTGCGATGACGCGCTGCACAGGGGGGTGCACATTGATATTGCCGGGCTTGAGAAAATATTGCAGTGTCCGGTGGTCCCTACTTGCGCGGTGACCGGAAAGGGCATTAAGGCGCTGGTTGAGAAAATTAAAATTTCCGCGCCTGCCGTAAGAGCAAAATTCAGCCACGAAGAGCTTTGGATCGAGATCGGGCACATCATTGAAAACGTTCAGCGCCTGGAACATCGCCATCACCGTTTCAGGGAACGGCTGGAAGATGCTTCGGTCCAGCCGCTGACAGGTTTTTTTATAGCCGCCGGCGTTATCTATGCGGCTTTTAAATTCGTGCGCTTTATCGGCGAAGGCATCATCAATAAAATAACTGACCCGGTATTCTTTGATCTTTACCGCCCGCTGCTGGAAAAATTTACTTTGCACTGGCAGGAAAAGGGGTTTTGGTTTCATCTCTTGATCGGCGACCTGATCGGCGGAAAGATCGATTTTAAGCAATCACTCGGGGTCTTGACTACCGCTCCATATATAGAATTCGGCATGGTTTTGCCTTATGTCGTGTCTTTTTATTTTATCCTGAGCCTATTAGAAGATATAGGTTACCTGCCGCGGCTGGCCATATTACTGGATAATTTTTTACACCGGCTGGGGCTACATGGTTATGCCATAATCCCTGTACTTTTGGGTTTTGGCTGCAATGTCCCGGGGATATTATCTACCCGTGTGCTGGAATCTAAGCGTGAAAGGTTTATCGCCTCAACTATAATCTCTATCGGTGTGCCCTGCCTGCCCCTGCAGGCGATGATCATTGGCTTGTTGGGCAGCTTCGGCGGGTTATACGTGGGAGGGGTATACCTGGTGTTGTTCTCGATCATCCTGATATTGGGTTTGATACTGAATCGCTTGTTGCCGGGTTATAGCCCGGAATTCTTAATAGAAATTCCTCCTTACAGGTTCCCGCCGCTGGGTATGCTTGCCCGAAAATTGTTCATGCGTATCCGCGCTTTCCTGTTTGAGGCGGTGCCGGTTGTCCTGGCGGGCGTATGTTTTATAAACATACTTTTATATTTCCGGCTTTTTGATTTCGTGACAGGCGTGTTCGCTCCGGTTGTCAAGGGCATATTCGGCCTGCCCAAAGAGGCGGTGGTGGCTCTGGTAATAGGTTTTTTTCGCAAGGATGTGGCGGTGGGGATGCTCGCACCCTTGGGGCTGAGCATTAAACAGATGTTCATCGCGGCAACGTTACTGGCGATTTCTTTTCCCTGCGTAGCTACTTTCATCGTCCTGTGGAAAGAACTTGGGTTCAAGGATCTCGTCAAATCCGTTTTTATTATGGTTTCTGTCAGCGTGATCGTGGGTGGGCTGCTCAATCTTTTTATGCTGCGTTGATGTCCGTCTGTTTACGCTGCATTGCTGGAAAAACACAGGGAAGAGATATAATTAATTATGCGGATTAGAATAGGAACAAAGATTTTTATTGCGCTACTTATATTTTTTATACAGATATCTTTGCTTATGTTTGCGTTCTTTATGGTTAACCGCCAACATGAACAAACTATTCTTAATCAGTATAGAGAGCTGGAAAGAATTAATTTGATAAAGGATCTCCAACTTGCCCTAGTCCAGGTGGTTATGCCGGCGAACGATTTTCTTATACCAGGAGGAGCAGATGATGAATCAGAAAATTTTAAAGTTATAGATTCAAAGGTGAGAGACTTAATTGAAAAATTGAATAGAATTGAATTTGGCAGAACTGAGGAGAAAGAACTGCTTAATCGTATAGAAAAAAAGTACTCTGGAACTAAAGAAATAGCTCTACAGATATTTGTCATTCCCAACGCTATAGGAAATATAGAGAGCGGCAGGCTTATGGAAAAAATGGATGATATTGCAGATGATGCCGCAAGAGATATGGAGATGTTTTATGAGTTTGCTAAACGAGATATGGAAGAAGTAAAAATGAAGGAGCATAAGGCTAAAGCTCTTTTTGATATAGTTATTTTAGCGGGGATTTTATCCAATATTATTCTTATTTTATTTGGTTTATTTTTCTTCAGGCGCACCATCTCTTTGCCGCTAGAGGCCATAAGAAATATTGTGTTAGAAATAGGCAGGGGTAATCTAGAAAAGAAGGTCAATGTAAGGTCTAATGATGAAATTGGCGACTTGGCCAATTCTTTTAACAAAATGACCGAAGATTTGAAGCGCCTTATTCAAAAAGAAAAAGAACTTACGACGATAGCGGAAATGGCGGTGGATGCTGAAAAGAAAAGGACAGTGGAATTGGAAAGGACTTACAACGAACTTCAAATGACACAAGACCAGCTAATACAGGCTGAAAAATTAAATGCTGTAGGCCTCTTAGCCAGTGGCGTAGCCCATGAAGTAAGGAATCCATTAGGAATAATAATCCAAGGCGTTAATTATCTGGAGGAGAAGATAACCACTAAGGAAGAGGATGTCTTGGAAGTTTTGGCCATGCTCAAAGATAGCGTGAAAAGAGCAGATAAGATTATAAATGCGCTTCTCGATTTTTCCAGGGCTGCAAGTTTAAATTTGCAGCCAGAAGATATAAACTCTATTTTGGAAAATTCTTTAAATTTAGTAAAAAGCCAACTCAAACTTGAGAATATAGAAATAGTCAGAGAAATAAAAATAGATATGCCCAGGGTGCTGGTAGATAAAAATAAAATAGAACAGGTGTTTATTAATATATTATTAAATGCAGTTCAAGCTATGCCTGAAGGCGGAGAGATTATTATTCGTAGTTATGATAAACATTTAGAAGAAATAAAAAATGGCATAGGTAAGAGAGGAGAGGACCATTTCAGGATTGGAGAAAAAGCCGTAATAGTTGAATTCGAAGACACGGGCGTTGGAATTTCCGTTGAAAACATAAAAAAAATATTTGACCCATTTTTTACTACTAAAAGCCCAAGGGGCGGGACGGGACTAGGATTATCCGTAAGTCGAAATATACTTCATATGCATAAAGGCTTGATATATGTACAGAGCCAAATTGGCAAGGGGACTAAGATAACCGTTATTTTAAAAATAGCCGGAGGCGATAAAATCAGCCAATAATCATTGATGGCCAAAAAATGGCGATCATGAAAAAAAGGAGGAATACCATGGTAGATGAAGCCGCGAAAAAAAAGATATTGATTATTGACGACGAAGAAGATTTTACGAAACTTGTGAAAATGAATCTTGAAGCAGCAGGGGAATATGAAGTCAGGGCGGAGCGCGAAGGGATAAAAGGTATAGCCGCAGCAAAAGAATTCAAGCCGAACCTGATTTTCCTGGATATTTTAATGTCGGATATGGAAGGCGGCGAAGTGGCTTATCAGCTGGATAATGACCCGGAGACAGGAAATATTCCTATAGTTTTTCTGACTGCCGTCGCCAAGAAAGAAGAAGTAAGGGAGGGTAAGGGCGTTATTGGCGGACATCCATTTATGGCAAAGCCGGTAACTACAGCAGAACTTATTCAATGTATTGAAGAAAACGCAAGGCGAGCGTAATTCTAAAGAAAATAGGGGGTACATAATGGCTGCAGGTCTTACAGTGATCAATGAAAAAGTCCAGAAAGAAAGCTTGTTTGTGCAGAGCCTGACGGCGGAGATGCAAAAAGTCATCGTCGGCCAGGGCTATTTAATTGAAAGGCTGCTTGTTGGCCTCTTGGCCAACGGCCACATCTTGGTAGAGGGCGTGCCGGGCTTAGCCAAGACCCTTTCCATAAAGACATTGGCGCAGGCGATAGACACTAAATTTCAAAGGATACAGTTTACTCCTGATCTCTTACCGGCCGACCTTATCGGTACCCTTATTTATAATCCCAAAGACGGGGAGTTTACCACTAAAAAAGGGCCGGTCTTTGCCAATATTATCCTGGCCGATGAAATAAACCGCGCCCCGGCAAAGGTGCAGAGCGCTCTTCTTGAGGCAATGCAGGAGCGGCAGGTGACCATCGGCGAGAATACCTATAAGTTAGATGATCCTTTTTTGGTTATGGCTACCGAAAACCCGATAGAGCAGGAAGGCACCTATCCTTTGCCCGAGGCCCAGGTGGACAGGTTTATGCTTAAGGTCAATATAACTTATCCTAACATAGATGAAGAGTATAAGATTATGAAGCGGATGAGCTTTACCCATAAGCAGTATGAAGTAAAGCCCGTTGTCGGCCCGCAGGATATTATCCGCGCGCGCCAGGTCGTAGACGAGATATATATGGATGAAAAAATCGAAAAATATATTCTTGATATAGTTTTTGCCACAAGGGATCCCAAAAAATACAAGCTGGATGAGTTGGCAAACCTTATCCAATACGGCGCATCGCCCCGCGCCACAATCTATCTGACACTGGCATCCAAGGCCTACGCCTTTATTCAGGGCAGAGGCTATGTCACTCCCCAGGATGTCAAGTCTATCGGCGCCGACGTCCTCCGGCACAGGGTCATTGTCAGTTACGAAGCTGAAGCCGAAGAGAAAACTTCCGAAGACATCATCAAAAAAATCTTCAGCGAGGTCGAAGTCCCCTAGGGGGACGTTCCCCAGGGTGCCACCCTTTCAATCTCTAACTTATTGCTGCTGAATATGATACCTAAGGACATATTAAAACAGATAAGGCGTATCCAAATTACCACATCGCGCATGGTCACCGATGTCTTTGCCGGCCAGTATCACAGCGTGTTCAAGGGCAAAGGCATGGAATTTTATGAGGTGCGCCAGTACCAGCCCGGGGATGAGATCCGCTCTATTGACTGGAACGTCACCGCGCGCACCGGCCAGCCCTTTGTTAAAAAATTCATCGAGGAAAGGGAACTGACAGTGATGCTTTTGCTGGACATGTCTGCTTCGTCTTATTTCGGCACCGCCCAACAATTAAAGATGCAGCTTGCGGCGCAACTTTGCTCGGTCCTGGCGTTTTCCGCTATAAAGAACAATGACAAGGTGGGTTTTATCGCCTTTACCGACAGGATAGAAAAATTTATTCCGCCGCGCAAGGGCCTGCGCCATGTGCTGCGGGTGATCCGCGAAGCGCTTTATTTTAAGCCGCAGGGCACGGGCACTGACATTGCAGGCGCCCTGGATTATCTTAACCGGCTGACTACGCGCAGGACGGTAACTTTTATCATCTCGGATTTTTTCGCCCCGGATTTTAAAAAGAAACTTACCGTTGCCAATAAGCGCCATGATATCGTGGCTGTCACGGTCACTGACCCGTGCGAATTGGAACTTCCCGACGCCGGACTGGTAAAATTATTTGACCCGGAAAAGGGGCGTGATTTTATTTTAGATACTTCGGACAGGAACTTGCGGCTTGAATACGCGCGCAGGAGCCAGGCGCGGATAAAGCAAAGGAATTCCCTTTTTGCTTCGGCGCGCGTGGATACCATAGACGTGCGCACGGATATACCGTACTCGCGGAGTTTGCTGAAATTTTTCCGCTCCAGGGAAAGGAGAAGGCGCTAGTGGATGAAGCCTTGCGCGATATAAAGGGGCCGCTCTCTTTGCACGGACATATAAATTTTTATTTTTGGGCGGCGATATTGCTCCTCGTGGTTGGCGCGGCGCTTGTGTTCTTGTATTTATCCCGGCGTAAGTCGGCCGCCGCTGTTGTCCGCAAGCTTTTGGCGCATGAGATCGCCTATAAGCAATTAGAGGCGCTAAGGCAAAGTGATCTTATCCGGCAGGGAAGGATCAAGGAATATTACAGCCAGATATCCGACATTATCCGGCATTACCTGGAGAACAGGTTTTTGCTCAAGGCCCCGGAAATGACTACCGAAGAGTTCCTTTCTTATGTGCGTGATAAGGCTGAGTTTGTCCGTGAGCATAAGGCACTTTTAAAGGATTTTCTTGTGGCCTGCGACCTGGTCAAATTCGCAAAACACGCGCCTTCAGCCGCTGATATGGAGGCGATTTTTGAGTCGGCCAAAAAATTAGTGGATGAAACGTGCGACGTAGGGGCAGGTTTGAAACCCGCCCCTACAGTGGCTTGATGAGTTCAATATGACATTCCATAGCCCTATATTTTTTCTCTTACTGCCGCTTGCGTTTCTGGCGATTTTTTACGCCGGGCGCAAGGATCTAAAAAGCGGCCTGAAATTTTCCTCGGAAGACCTGGTTAAGGACTTATTGCCTACCTTTAAAGTGTTCTTGAGCCAAAAAATAATTTATTTGCGATTGAGCGCTGCAATATTGATAATTATTGCCTTGGCAAGGCCCCAATCGCCGGTGGCGGATTCCTTGATAGAGACCGAGGGAATAGATATTGTTGTGGCACTTGATTCCTCAACCAGTATGCTTGCCGAGGATTTCAAATTAAACGGTAAGCGTCAAGCCAGGGTTGACGTGATCAAGGACGTGGTAGGTGATTTTATCAAGGGACGAAAGAATGACCGCATAGCCATTGTCACTTTTGCCGCGCGCGCCTATACAGTGTGCCCGTTAACGCTTGATTATGATTGGCTGCGGGCGAACCTTGAGCGTATAAAATGCGGCTTGCTCGAAGACGGCACTGCCATCGGCTCAGGCGTTGCCACGTCATTAAATCGCCTGAAAACCAGCAAGGCTCAAAGCAAAGTAATTATTCTATTGACCGATGGCCGCAATAATATGGGAAAAATTTCTCCTTTGACCGCGGCCGAGGCAGCCAAGGCCCTGAACATAAAGATCTATACAATCGGGGCGGGCGGCAAGGGGCCGGTGCCTTTCCCGGTGCAGGATTTTTTTGGCAATAAGGCCTATCAGGAGGTTGAAATTGACCTCGATGAAGAAGCTTTAACCAAGATCGCCTCCATTACCGCAGGTAAATTCTACCGCGCCACGGATACGGAAAGCCTGCGTAAAATTTATAACGAGATCGATAAGCTGGAAAAAACTCCGGTCCAGGAAAAAGGTTACCTGGAATATAACGAATTGTTACCGTTATTTCTTGTGCCGGGATTACTTCTCCTGATATTGGAGATTGTTTTGACAAATACGATATTGCGAAAGGTTCCATAAAGTATGAGATTCGCCCAACCGAATTTTATTTTATTCTTTTTCCTTGTTGCTGCCTTAGGTGTATTTTATGTATGGGCCAATGCCGCGCGCAGGGCAGCACGGGAGAAATTCGCGCAAAAGGGCGTGCTTGCGGAATTACTGGCGCAGGCGGATCCGGCAAGGCAAAAATTAAAAACTTATTTTTTGATCGCGGGGATTGTTCTTTGCTTTTTAGCGCTGATGCGGCCGCAATGGGGATTTAAATGGCAGGAGGTAAAACATAAAGGATTGGATATAATCATTGCCCTGGATACGTCAAAGAGCATGCTTGCCGCGGATATTAAACCCAGCCGCCTTGAACGCGCAAAACTTGCGATCGGGGATTTTGTGCGGGAGATAAAAGGTGACAGGATCGGGCTGATCGCATTTTCCGGAAGCTCTTTTCTGGAATGCCCGCTTACGGTTGATTACGGCGGATTTTTATTATCCCTGGAAAGCATAGACGCCGACACTATCCCCCTGGGCGGAACCGTTATCTCAAGCGCTATAAGAGAGGCAATGCGCGGCTATCCGGCAGGCGAGGCAAAAGACAAGGTGCTTATAATTATTACAGACGGCGAGGACCACGAAGGCGATCCGGCCAAACTTGCCGAAGAGGCTAAGGCGCAGGGCATAATCATCTGTTGCATCGGTATCGGCACAAAGGAAGGCGAGTTGATCTTTACCCAAGGAGAAGGCGGAGTAAGGGAATTCCTGAAAGATAACCAGGGTAACGCGGTAAAGTCGCGTTTAAATGAAGAGGCGCTGCAGTCGATCGCCCTGGCAACGGGCGGGGCGTATGTACGCGCCACAAATGCCGAATTCGGCCTGAATTTCCTCTACAAAGAAAAATTGTCCAAATTAGAAAAGCGTGAATCCCAGTCCAGGATGAGCAAACTCTACGTCGAAAGATTCCAGATATTCCTGCTTGCCGGATTATTGCTTATTTTGCTGGAACTTATTACAAGCGAAACACGACAAACGCGATGATGAAAAAATTGCTTTTAAGCGGTATAATAATATGTTTGTTATGCTCTCAGGCTATAGCCGCAAGCACTGCCGGTATTGTGGAAAAGGGCAACAGGTCGTATGGCTTAAAGGATTACGGCAAGGCGCTTGAATTATATGAGCAGGCGCTTACTCAACAGTCGAATTCAGCATTGATCAATTTTAACTCCGGTGCGGCGCGCTATAAATCCGGGGACTATCAGCAGGCAAACGCTTTTTTTGAGAAAGCTTTAGCGACGGAAGATAGGGATCTTGAAGCTAAGGCCAATTACAATCTCGGTAATTCAAAGTATATGTTTGGCCTGTCTAAAGAAAACAGCGATTTAAGCTCTGCCGTGCAGTTATTGGAGGGCGCTCTTAATAATTATAAACGCACAACGGAAATAACCCCGGATGACGAAGACGCAAAGGCCAATTACAAGATCGTTGAAATTAAACTAAAAGAGTTTAAAGAAAAGCTGAAGCACCAGCCGCAGCAGCAAAATAAGGGCGGCCAGAAGCAAAAACAGGAAAATAAAGAACAATCCGGCCAACAGGGGCAGGAGAATAAAGATAACCAGCAACAGGAGAATAAACAAAGTCAACAGCAAGAGAACAAGCAGGGACAAGAGAGCCAGGAGAATAAAAAGGGGCAGGAAGATAATAAATTCGGGCAACAGGATCAGGAAGAAAAAAAGCAGCAGCAAGGGCGTTCTGAACAGCAGCGTAAAGATCAGGCGGGCCAAGAGGAGCAGAAGGAACGGTCCGGA
>JAUYEC010000189.1 GCA_030691585.1 Candidatus Omnitrophota bacterium | reverse complement strand
TCTATCGCTTTTCCGGCATTAGGCTGCGGCACCGGCGGTTTCCCGTACCTGGCCTCGGCCAAGGTGATGGCGCAGGAAGTCTTCAGGCATATTAAAGAAGACGAAACAACGCTTAAAGAGATCGTTTTTTGCCTTAACGATAAAGAGGCGTATGAGGTTTTTCAAAAAGGAGTGGTCGGTTATCTGGAGTACATTATCTACAAACTTCAGCAGGGCCCGTTTACTACCGTAGATGCGATCATTGAGATCGACGACGGCATTGTGGTTATCGAAAGAAGTAATCCGCCTTTTGGTTTTGCTTTGCCCGGAGGTTTTGTGGATTACGGCGAGAGCCTGGAAGACGCGGTAACCAGGGAGGCGAAAGAAGAGACAGGTCTTGATCTGATCGGCTTAAAGCAGTTTCACACCTATTCCCAGCCCGACCGCGACCCGCGTTTTCATACCATCGGCACGGTGTTTACCGCCAAGGCCAAAGGCAAGCCCAAGGCCGGCGACGACGCCGCAGCCGCCAAGGTCGTAAAACTAAACGAGATCTTGAAGCTGGAATTTGCCTTTGACCACAAGAAGATCATTGAGGATTACATGCAATCGTTAAAAAATCCTTGACGGATATGAATTAAGCGGGATAATTAGAGCATATATTATATGCAATAGTGGTGAAGTTTGAAGGGGCAAATCCTCCACTCTAAAAAAGAAAAACCTTCGTTGGCGCAAATTGCGTCCGGCGGAGGTTTTTTATTTTTGAGACGCTTACCGATAGTGTAAATCCGCGTGGCTATTGGTATAATATGAAAGTATCGGTGAGTTGTCGACACGTTGTCGACAACTGAAGCTTGTAGCTTTAAGCAGAGTTTAGCAACAAAAGAGGTGAGGTCGTGACAATTTGTTACGGACTGAAATTATAGGCATTAGGTGGCAAGCATGCTCTGGCAAAGCGGCTTAAGTGGCCGATTGTTTCGAGGCATAATATTTGAAAGAAAGAGAATCTTCAAAAGAATGTTAACCAATAGTATATTCAGAAGAAGAGTTTTGAGGAATGAGTATGAAAGCATATTTTCGGTATTGGGGTAAAGCAGAAAAAGAAGGCAATAAGTATCATCCGCTTGTTTATCATTCCTTAGATGTTGCGGCGGTTGGGATGAGGTTAGCGGATAGACTGGGGATTGCTAAACAAATTGCGCGTCGCCTTTCGTGCAACGAGAAAGAAATAATACCGTTCATTACTTTTTTATGCGCGATTCATGATATTGGAAAATTTTCTGATGGATTTCAGAATCAACGACCAGATATGGTTCTGATTTTACGAAGAGTGGTATTGAATGCGGTATATCAGGAAAAACATTGGTCGTTGGGATATCGTTTTTTGCGCGAAAACGCCGGGAGGATTTTTGATTGTGATGCGCTCACTATTTGTGATTTTCTTGGTTCATGGTTTTCAGCTTCATCCGGTCATCATGGTAGACCACCGGTGCAGATAATGGCAGCGATGCCGCTTGTAACGCAATTTCCAGCGGAGGTGGCAAATGATGCAATTGAATTTATTTTAGAAGCGCGCAGTTTATTCGGGGTTCCCGATGATATCCCTTTTTTGCTCCGTGACGAGACGCTGATGAAAGAATTATCATGGCAAGTAGCTGGGTTGATGGTCCTATCTGATTGGTTGGGTTCAGATAAGCGGTGGTTTTCCTATTGCCAAGAGCCGCGTTCATCCTATGAATATTGGCAACAACAGGCTTTGCCACAAGCGGACAGGGCAATTAGCGGGAGCGGCGTGGAACCGTTAGCATCGTCAAAACCGGCTTGTGGATCCGAGATTTTTGAGCATATAAGGCGTGTAACGCCATTGCAGCGGCTTGTTGAGAATATTGTTATTCACAAGGATCCCGGTCTTTTTATCATGGAAGAGATAACTGGCGCAGGAAAAACTGAAGCCGCGCTTATTCTTACTCATCGTTTGATCGCCGCAGGGCATGCGGAAGGTATATATTTCGGCCTGCCGACAATGGCAACAGCTAACGCTATGCATGAACGCGTAGAAAAGGTATACCGCAAGTTTTATGCTGATAAAACCAATCCGGCGCTCATCCTTGCGCATAGTGCGAGCAGACAATGCCTTGCTCTTGAGAATAACGACAATCCTGATACCACTGATGCAAATGAAGATGCCGGGGTGGACGCGCGGGTGTGGCTGTATGATAACCGCAAAAAAGCGTTGTTGGCGCATGTCGGCGTAGGCACAATAGATCAAGCGTTACTTGCGGTGTTGCCGGCAAGGCATCAGTCGTTGAGGCTTTTTGGGCTGCACGGAAAAGTACTGATCGTGGATGAGGTTCACGCCTATGATTCGTATATGAATAAATTGCTTTGTACATTACTTACTTTTCATGCGGCGCAGGGTGGAAACGTGATTTTGTTATCTGCTACATTACCGCAGATACAGAGGAAAGCTTTTTTTGCGGCTTTTGCTGAAGGCCGGAATATGGATTTTGACCGAAATGTTGGAATAAGTGTTCAGTATCCCTTAGTGAGCGGAATGGTTGGCGCAAAGTTTATCGAAGAACCTATTGTATCACCCAAGTATTTACATAGGGAGGTTGTGGTGACGGCGCTTTACGAAAAAAACGAAATAGGCGAGCGAATAGAAACGGCAGTCAAAAGCGGGAAGAATATTTGCTGGTTGCGCAACACTGTTTTTGACGCTCAAGAGGCGTATGAAGCATTAAACAGGGAAATAGGAGTGGGAAAAGTTACCTTGTTTCATGCCCGGTTTGCGTTAGGTGACCGATTGTTGATAGAAAAACAAATTATTCAAGACTTCGGCGCTAAGTCAGGGGAGGCAACGCGTTCAGGAAAAGCGGTAATTGCTACGCAGGTTGTTGAGCAATCGCTTGATATTGATTTTGACTTCATGGTAACGGATTTAGCGCCCATAGATTTGATTATTCAACGCGCTGGTCGTTTGTGTCGTCATTCACGCGACGCGCAGGGAAACCGTATTGACGCGCGCGATAAAAGAGGAACATCGGAACTTCTGGTATATATGCCGTGGCTTGGTGGAGAAATAACAGCAGATTGGTATAAAAGTATTTTTCCAAAGGCAGCCGGTGTGTATGAACATCATGGGCAGTTGTGGTTGACCGCGCGTTGGCTTGTTGAAAATAAGAAGTTTCGTATGCCGCAGGATGCTCGGTCGATGGTTGAATCTGTTTATGCGGAGTCAGTTCAAAGCAGTATTCCGCAGGCATTGGAGAGACAGGAGAATCGCGCCGGTGGCAAAGACAAGGCAAAAGCGAGTATGGGGCAGTTTCAAACCTTAAAATTAAAAGAGGGTTATTTACCTGATGGCCTCAAATGGGCCGAAGATGAAAAAGCGCCTACGCGGATAGGCGATGTCCGGACAACGGTACGTCTGGCTGTTTGGAATAACGGTGTGTTGGTTCCATATTTTCGCGTGGGGCAGGGCAACGACTGGATGCTTTCGGAAGTATCGGTTTCGCAGTATAGAATAAAGAGCGAAGATGAGACAAATCGGAAGGCGATAGATGACGCTAAAAACAGGATGCCGGATAAGGGTAAATACTGCGTTATTGTTGCGTTGCAGGAGCACGGGGAAATTTTTACCGGTACGGCCGTTAATGCCCGTGGGGAACTTGTAACGGTATTATACGATACGAAACGCGGATTGCGCGTAAAAGAACAAGGAGAGACCGATGAATCTGATTCATGACGTATGGATACCGGTTAGACGTAGGAGCGGGGCAAGAGAAAAAATCGCGCCATGGGAGGTGACTGATAAGTATGCTGATGATCCTATTCTTGAGCTTGCCGCGGTACGGCCTGATTTTAATGGAGCGCTTATACAGTTTTTGATCGGGCTTTTGCAGACTACCTGCGCCCCGCAAGGAGACAGCGACTGGCGAAAATGGCTGAACAATCCGCCGCCTCCGGTGAAGCTTAAGGAAAAATTTGAATCTGTTGCTCTTGCGTTTAATTTAGATGGTGACGGCCCGCGGTTTATGCAGGATCTGACGATTGAGAGCGAAGAAAAGAAGACTACGGTTGAAGTTGATAATCTTCTTATTGATGCGCCAGGTGAAAATGCGCTAATGGGGAATACGGATTTCTTTGTTAAACGGAAACCGAATAAGCTTTTATGTCAAAATTGTGCAGCACACGCGGTGCTTACGTTGCAGTTAAATTCTCCTGAAGGAGGCCGAGGACATTTAACAGGGCTTCGCGGCGGCGGCCCCGTAAGTACAATTGTCATGGGGAATAATTTATGGGCGACATCATGGATTAATGTTTTAAATATGAGCAGTTTTTGTTCTTTAGCGTGTTCCGAAAAAGAAAATACGGCGGACAAATTTCCGTGGATGACTGCAACACGTGCCGGTGATAAGAGCATAACAACAAGTCAAGATATAAATCCTGCTCAAATTTACTGGTCTTTGCCGAAAAGGATTCGGTTGATTTTTAAACAGGGGAAAGTTCAATGCGGTTTGTGTGGTGACGGTTGTGATAATTTTATTGCGCAATACTATTTAAAAACATATGGAGTAAAATACAAAAATATTGCTCATCCTTTGACTCCAACATATTTGAAAGATAATGATCTGTCCTCTGTACATCAGCGAGAAGCGGTTGGCTACAAATTTTGGTCAGGATACATTTTTGATTGTTTGGATAAAGATAGAAATCCAGCTAAAGTTATCAGCGTTGCTATGAATCGAGGAATATCTAGGGATTTTCGTTTGTGGGTTTATGGTTATGACATGAAAAAAAATAAGCCGAAAGGTTGGTATGAAGGAGTAATGCCGATAATTTCTATTGAAGATAGTCAAAAACGGAAATCTTTTAGTGGTTATGTCGTAATGTTGATTCTTGCGGCAGATACCGTGAGCTCATCTTTGTCAAAGGCTGTGGCTAAAGCGTTGAATGCCGGAGTATTCGATATAGTGCGGCAGAGATTCTGGCAGGAAACGGAAGCTGAGTTTTATCGTCAGCTTGCGATATTGCGCGATGATGTAATGCGGGGCGGTGATGGTTTAAGTGCCCGGCAGGCGTGGCGCGGATATCTTTCCGGAAAGGCAGAGGATATTTTCAATGACATGTCGCAGGCGGACATGATTGAATTGGTAAATGCCAAACGTGTGGCAAAAGCGTTTAATGAGCTAAAAAAATATGTCAGATATGGGGAAAGACTTAAGACCGAAATACTCGGGTTACCGAAATAAGGAGAGCGTATGGAAACAAAGATAGCGGTGTTTAAGGGGAAACGGGTGAGGAGGATTCTGCGCAATAATGAATGGTGGTTTTCGGTGGCGGACGTTGTTGAGGTGCTTACGGATAGTAGCGATCCTCGGCAGTATATTAAAAAAATGCGCCAGCGTGATCCTCAGATTGATGCGAACTGGGGTACAATTTGTACCCCGCTTGAATTACAGGCGCCTGATGGTAAGATGCGCGAGACAAATTGTGCCAATACCGAAGGCCTTTTCCGTATTATTCAATCTATCCCTTCGTCCAAGGCTGAGCCATTTAAACGCTGGCTGGCTAAAGTTGGGTATGAGCGGGTGCAGGAAATCGAAAATCCTGAGCTTGCCATGGAACGTATGCGGGCAATTTATGAAAAGAAGGGCTATCCTAAAGAATGGATAGAAAAGCGTGTGCGTGGAATCGCTGTGCGTCAGAGCCTTACCAAGGAATGGGACGCGCGTGGCGCCGCAACCGACCTTGAATACGCGATTCTTACCAACGATATTATGGAAAGCGCCTTTGGATTGAAGGTGGATGATTACAAAAAATTGAAGAAGCTTGAGCGCGAGAACCTGCGGGATCACATGAACGATATCGAGCTTATTTTGACTATGCTTGGCGAAGCCACGACAACCAAGATAACCAAAGACCGCGACTCTAAGGGTATGCCGCAATTACGCAAAGACGCGCAAGACGGCGGCGGGGTAGCTGGACGAACGAGGAAAGATATTGAAACGCAATCCGGCACGCCGGTGGTATCAGGCGATAATTTTTTAGGATTAAAAAAGAGGGGAAAGTTAAAGTAAGGAGGGTGAATTATGGGCGAATTGGATTTTAATTTAGTCTGGGATTGGTGGGAAAAATTAGAAAAGAATCGGGGTGGTAGAGCTGAACTTCGCCGTGCACATACGGTGACTGAAGTTGCTTTTATCGAAGTGTATCACCGGTTGTATCAACAAATGGAATTTTCCGACAAAGAAGCGCTCGCGTTAGTCGCGGGGATATGCGCGCACGTGAAGGCCAATGGTGCGGGTAAATTTGCCGAACAGATGGCTAAAGGCGATAAGCCGGATGATAAACCGAAGGTAAGTGAATTGCGTTTTCGGCGTTTGTTGGCGATAACTGACTGTGATGAGTTGTATCACGCGATGGTGCGGATTGTCCGCTTGCTTGGCGGCGAAGTAAATGTTTGTGATTTGGCAAAGACGGTTTATTGGTGGAACGAAAATACGAAAAAACAATTGGCGTATGATTATTATACTAACGTACAGGCTGAATAACAAGGAGGTATGTCATGAGTAAATTTGTACAGCTCCATCTTCTCACGAATTACGGACCGGCAAATTTAAATCGGGATGATCTTAACCGTCCAAAGACTGCGATTGTCGGCGGAGTACAGCGCTTACGCGTCTCTTCTCAGAGCTTAAAGCGCGCCTGGCGGACGTCTGAGGTTTTTGAGGTGGCTACAGGCATTCGCACTAAAGAAATGGGTAGTAAAATATTCTCCGCTTTGGTTACGGATATGAAATTAGAAGATGTTTTAAGCGGCAAGGATGTGGCTACAGCAAGGAAATCGAAAGTTGTGGAAGAGGACGCGAAAGAATGGGCGTGGAAAATAGCCTCAGTTTTTGTGGACAAGAGGATAAAAGACAGTAAGTCCGAAGATGGAGATAAAGGAGAAGAAAACGAAGATAAGGTTAAATCAAAAAAAGATAAGAAGAGTAATATTGACAAGAAGACATTGAAAGCAGAGCAGATAGTTTTCTATTACCCGGAAGAAATAAGCAATATTAGTCAGTTGATAGAGAAACTGAAAAGTGAGAAGAAGGCGCCGTTAGATAAAGATGTAAACGTTTTGCTGGTCAATAAGGGAAAGGGTGTTGATGTGGGTATGTTTGGCCGGATGATGGCGTGTTCGCCAATTTATAATGTTGAAGCTGCTGTTCAGGTGGCTCATGCGTTTACCGTACATAAAGCGGCAGTGGAAGACGATTATTTCAGCGCGGTGGATGATTTGAATAAAAAAGAAGAGCATTCTGGTTCAGGGCATATCGGCGAGGCGGAATTCGGTGCGGGGCTTTTTTACCTGTATGTGTGCATTGATCGGGATTTGCTTAAGGAAAACCTTGGCAGAAATGATGAGCTTGTAAAAAATGCAATCAAGGCGCTAATAGAATCTGCGGCAACAGTATCGCCTACAGGTAAGCAGAATAGCTTTGCGTCACGGGCGTATGCTTCGTATATTTTAGCGGAAAAAGGCGATAAACAGCCACGTTCTCTGGCGGGAGCTTTTTTAAAGCCGGTAAGCGGTGATGAGGTTCTTGATAACGCTATCAAACAGGCTAAAAATACAAGAGAGGCGTTTAATAAGGTTTACGGAGATACGGCACAAGCCTATGAATTGAATGCGGCGAAAGGCGAAGGAACGCTTGATGGGCTAAAGAACTATTGCGTAAGCGAGTGAGGTGAGCTATGAAATATTTATTATTCCGTGTATACGGGCCGATGAGCTCTTGGGGCGATATCGCGGTGGGCGAAACACGGCCCAGTTTTACCCATCCAAGTAAGTCGGCGATTATGGGGCTTGTGGCAGGGGCGTTGGGCATACGGCGCGATGAAGAACAAACGCATTGTCTGCTTGCCGAAGTATTGGGGTTTGCGGTGTTGGTGGAGAGTGCGGGTGTGCCGTTGTTAGACTATCATACCGCGCAAGTGCCATCTGGCGATGAACAATATTGCACGCGCAAGGATGAACTTGCAGGCGCAAGGGGCGATTTAAATACCATATTGTCAACCAGAGATTACCGCGGTGACGGTTTGTATACGGTTATATTATGGGAATGGAAACAGAGCGAGTGGGCTTTAGATCGGATTGAGAAAGCGTTAGTGCGACCGGTCTTTGTTCCGTATCTGGGTAGAAAATCCTGTCCAACAGCTCTGCCGTTTCAGGCGCAGGTGGTTGAGGCAGCTTCACTGGTTGACGTGATTAGCAAGGGCAGTTTTTTGAATATTCAAGAGTTTGGGTTTAAACCGGCCGGGCAGAAAACGCTCTATTGGGAAGATTGCGATGGTGCGGGTATTGATTATCAGCATATTTTTGAGCGCAGAGATATAACGTTGTCGCGCGGCCGCTGGCAGTTTGATGTGCGTAGGGAACGGCAGGCGGCTTTGACATAAGCGGAGGGAATATGTATATTAGTAAAATAAGCTTAAACGAAAGTTCGGTATTCAAAGAAATTTTCGCCAGCGGCTACGCGCTTCATCAGGCGGTGTGGGATTTGTTTGCTGATAGACCGGATAGAAAAAGAGATTTTTTGTATCGTTTGGATACGTTCGGGAAAATACCTCAGGGGTATACGGTATCTGCGCGCAAGCCTCAAGATGCAGACTGTATCTGGCATATTGATAGTAAAGAGTATACGCCACAGGTGAAATTCGGGATGCGGATAGGGTTTACCGTGCGGGTCAATCCTGTGGTTAAGAGAGAAGGTAAACGTCATGATGTTGTGATGGATGCGAAATATAAAATGCGCGCGACCGCATCAGGACAAATCACGGTAAAAGCGGCACAGGAGATTATTACGGAAGCTTGCGGAAAGTGGATTGAAGAGCGCGCTGAAAAGAACGGTTTTATAGTTTTGAAACATGATGATGAGTTAATGTTTCGAGTGGATGGTTATCAACAAGTACGGTTTTACAAACCAAAAGGCGAAGAACTCATCCGATACAGCACTGTTGATATCACGGGAGCGCTTGAAGTAGTCAATGAACAGTCTTTTACCGATATGCTTTTGGGCGGGTTTGGGCCGGCGAAGGGGTTTGGTTGCGGTTTAATGATGGTGCGTAGAATATGAGCATAGGCAATAACTCGTTTCTACCTAAACTGTTGCCAATAACCATCAAAGAGCGGATTTCTCTTATCTTCATAGAGAAAGGACATCTTGATGTTCTTGATGGCGCGTTTGTGGTAGTGGACGTGAATGGTGTACGGACACATATTCCCGTGGGAGGGGTTTCTTGTTTAATGCTGGAGCCGGGGACAAAGATATCTCATGCGGCGGTTGTACTGGCGGCTCGCGTCGGGTGTCTCATATGCTGGGTTGGGGAAGCAGGAGTGCGTTTATATTCTTCCGGGCAGCCCGGGGGAGCAAGAGCCGATCGGTTACTGTATCAGGCAAGGCTTGCATTGGATGATGATATGCGATTAAAAGTAGTGCGGAAGATGTACGCGCTGCGTTTTCAGGAGGAGCCTCCGGCCAAACGCAGCATAAACCAATTACGCGGAATTGAGGGAGCGCGCGTGAGGAAGATGTATGAGCTTTTTGCCAAGAGGTATGGTATTGAGTGGAAACAGCGTAATTATGACGCAGAAAAATGGGAAAGCGGCGATTTGCCGAATCGCTGTTTGAGTTCCGCGACAGCGTGTCTTTATGGGATTACAGAAGCGGCAGTGCTGGCAGCGGGGTATGCGCCTGCGATAGGGTTTATTCATACCGGTAAGCCGCTTTCTTTTGTTTACGACATCGCGGATTTGCTTAAATTTGAAACGGTAGTACCTGTTGCGTTTAAAATCACCGCAGAAAACCCGGAAAATCCTGAGCAAGCAGTGCGGCATAGATGCCGAGAGTCTTTTCGTTCTACGAAATTATTGTCTCGTATTATCCCTCTGATCGAAGAAGTATTGGCTGCCGGTGGTTTGTCGATTCCTGAAGCTTCGGAAGAAGCGGTTGCTCCGGCTATTCCTGTTAAAGAAGGATTGGGAGATGTTGGTCATCGTAACTGAAAATGTTCCTCCTCGGCTAAGGGGGAGATTGGCAATTTGGCTGTTGGAAACTCGGCCCGGCGTTTATGTGGGAGAATATTCTGTAAAAGTAAGGGAGATGATTTGGGAACAGGTTAAGATAGGGCTTGAAGAGGGGAATGCGGTAATGATATGGGATGCGCCTACGGAGTCAGGTTTTGATTTCCTGACGTTGGGAAAAAACAGGCGGATTCCGGTAGAAATGAATGGAATTAAGCTGGTTTCTTTTCTTCCGGAAGAACAAATCACAGGAGAATGTAGTTTGAATGAAGATAATAAATGAAGTGTTTGGTAGGTCTATTTTTCGGTTACCAAACATTCTAAACCAAAAAAGTTGTTTCTATGGGCATCTGAGGTAAAATTTGAAGTATTTTCCCCACACACGTGGGGATGAAC
>JAUYEC010000112.1 GCA_030691585.1 Candidatus Omnitrophota bacterium | reverse complement strand
TCCACTTGGTCTGGTATATGGAAAGGATGTCCGGAGTAACAACCAACAGTATGAGGTTGGCCTGATTCAGGATCGAGACAAAGACCTCGTTAAAACTTTTGCCCGCGTCTAAAACGATGTAATCGTAATCCTTGGCCAATAGGCCGAGGACTTCTTTAATTTTTTCAGTTTCTAAATGCGGCGCCTGCTGCGGCCTCAAGGCGCCGGCCAAGAAATCAATATCCAGGGTGGGGCTATGGGTTAAAAAATCGTATTTTTTAAATTGCTGGGGATATTTTTTTAACAGGTAGACCAGGTCGATCAGCGTTTTCTGGGGTTTTAAATCCAGCATCCGGGACATATCTCCGGCTGCCGCCAGGTCCAGGTCCATAAGGCAGATCTTCTTGCCTTCGTCCTTCGCTAGTGCGACCGCAAGGTTAGCGGCGATAAAAGTCTTGCCTACACCGCCTTTTGTGCTGAAAATAACGATTGTCTTGGCCGGCATATTAATACGGGGATTACAACACTATGTAACGGTTTTGTAGGGACAGGTTTAAAACCTGTCCCTACTTTTTATAAAATATCGGCACTTCTACCCAAAGATCCTGCGATTCTACCTGCGGGGGGAAAGGAGGATACGGAGCCTGTTTTTGCGCCACATCTATAGCCGCATCGTCTAAAATACGGTATCCTGAAGACTGCAGCAGCCTGATTTCCTTGAGGTCGCCTCCTGCGTTGAGCAAGAGCGCAAGCTTTAAGTTTCCCTCCCATCCGGTATTCTCCGCCTGACGGGGATAATAGATGGCATTGCTTATCCTTTCCTGGACCAGGTGGGTATATCCGGCAAGACCGGGCAGGGCTTCTTTTGCCGGGGCAGCCGCAGGTTCAATAACTATTTTTGGAGGCTCTACTTTATTCGCAGCTACTTCGCTCTTGATCACGGTCGGGGTAAGCGTAATAAATAATTCGGTGTTGCCTCTTTGGCCGTAGCCGCCGCCGGTCTTGGTGGTCCTTTGCCTGAAAAAATTGCCCAGGACCGGCACATCCGCCAGCCACGGAAATTTACGCAGGTCCTCTTCGGTCTTCTGCTTGATCAGGCCGCCTATGGCCATGGTCTCGCCGTTATTCAGGAATAATTCCGTAACCGCGGTGCGCTTTGTAAAAGGATAGGCCTTGCCTGTGGGGGCGGCGGCGGCGCCTATGGTTTCAACATCGCCGACCTCGCTTACTTCAATATTGACGTTGAGTTTTATGCGGCCATGCTCCAGGACATTCGGCTTTATCTTTAATTTGATCCCGTACTCTTTATACTCTACCGTGCTCGACGACGAACTGCCGGTTTCGTTTACGGTAGTAGTAAATATGGGCTTCTCGCCGCCTACTAATAACTGCGCTTCCTTGCCGCTCTGGCAGGCCAGGCGGGGGCGGGAAAGTACGCGCACTTTGCCTTCCTGGATCAAAAAGTCCATTTTCCAGGTCAGGTTTAAGGCGCTGCGGGTAAACTTGTTGAAAGTCAAAAGATCCTGAAAACGCCCGGCTATTGTTGTGCCCATGGAAGCGTCCGTAACATTTATGTTGCCTGTGCTGCCCGGCCAGGTAAAGCCAAGGGTGTCAGTGGCGTCCTTGTCTAGCTCCAGCACCTGGACGTCAATTTCGACCACTGACTCGTCTTCTCGGACCTGGATGAGATCCACGGTCTTATCTTTGAGCGGCCCCAACGCCAGCATTATCCTGTCTTTATCCTGCGGCAGTTTCACTCTGCCCAAAAGAATAACCTTGCCTTCTTCGTTCTGCGCCTCGGTCTTGACTTCGGGCAGGTTGAGCGATTGCAGTAAGACGTCAATGCGGCGCTTGATATCCTGCATATTCTCGGTATAGACCCTGATCAAACAGGATTGCTCGCCGTAAAGGTCCCAGAAAACAAGCTGTGTCGTGCCGGGTGATTTTGGGACGATGGTCATTTCTTTATTGCTGATATTGGCCACGTCGGCCACCTTGGGATTGGCGATCACCACGCGAGCGGGATTATTTACCGGGATGATTTCTACCTCGTTCATATACAAAACAATTTCTTCTCCCGCGCTGTCTATGGCGCAATCCAAATAGGGCAGAAGCAAAAAATTAGCCGAAATAAGCAGCGCCGCAAAAAAGATCCTCTTCATATTTCTCCCATGTTAACACATTATGTTTTTGTAGGAACAGCATAATGTGCTGTCCCTACCTGCGATAAGCAGGCTCACTACCTCATTTTGGTATCGGCACCTGTTCTCTATTCGTACCGCGGTATACTTCCACCACCTGCTGTGGAGGAGGAGGCGGTGGTTCGTCTTTGGGTTTGGGCTCCCGCGGGATAATATACTGGAATAAACTGTCCCAGGTCACCAGCTGCGTCGGCTCAACCCTGGCATCCGTTGGCGAACGCAGCACAATCCGGATCTTGCTTCCCTGTTCCAGCACGAAAGTAACGATATTTGCTTCCTGCGGCCCAAGGGCCAAAGTTACCAGAATTAGCCCTTTGGCTCTTTCTACTTTTTTGATCGTCCGGCCTGCCGTCTCATAACCGCCGATATCCTGGCCGACGGCCAGAACCAAAATGTTCTGGAACATGGGGACCGTGGTCATCTGGATCGTGGATTTTCCGCCGGCAAGCTGCATGGGCACGGGGATTATCGCGATCACATCCACGTAATTACCGGCCTTGATCATTCCGTCAAAAGCCGCGACGTCATCAAGGGCTATGGTCAGCGCGCGTTTGCCGGCAGGAGTCACTGCCGCCAGGTCACCGCCTGCGCGCTGCTGCGAGAGCTTGCTTAAGGTGACCTGCTCGCCTTTAGCGATCGAGGCTGTGGTAACCATTCCGGCGATCCTGGTGACCGATGTGACTGCCTGAGGCTGGACGAATTTATTGGGAATGACCTCCGCTTTTAAGTCGTCCGGATTGATCGCCTGCCCCCGGCCGATGTCTTTTTTGGCAACCAGCACCGGTGTCTGGTTAGCCTTGGCTTCTTTATATTTTTTTTTCAGCGATTCTTCCGTCGTCGTCCGCTGTTGCTGAACGTAGGCGTTGAGCGCCATAAGGGCGACAAAGAGCAATACTACACCGCCGATCAAAATCATATGCTGTTTTTTCAGCTGCGGCAGGGGCATTTAATCTACCTTCCCTTCATAGATCTCAATTTTAGCGTCGCGCGAAAGCTTGGAAACCAGGTCCTCGATAGCCTGCTGCTGCTTTAAGAAAATAAGCATTCTTTTTATATCATCCCAAAGCTGTGTCAGGGTCTTCTGTTCGCCGCCGCGCTTGGCTTCCACTTTAATAATGTAGTAGCCTTCCGGGCCCTTGAATATGGAGCTGACCTTACCCACTTCCAGCTCAAAGGCTGCCTTATCAAGCTGGCTGAATTTGTCGCCCTTGCTGATAAAACCCATGTCTCCGCCGTCTTTGGCGTCCGCGGCCTTGGAACGTTGTTGGGCCAAAGTAGCAAAATCAGCCCCCTGTAAAAGCTGGATCAGGAGATCTTTTGCTTCCTGCTCGGTATTTACCACGATCTCGCGCACCTGCCTCTTCTCAGGCTCACGCAGCTGCTCTTTATAGGTGTTATAGTAATCCTCTATATCCTTGGAGCTGACGTCTATGTTGTCGGTCAGTTTTTTGCCCAGGGCCATCAACACCAACTGCTGTTTGACTTTGTCCATTTCCTTGGACACATCCTCGCTCCTGTCCAAGCCTCTGGCCAGGCCATCATCATACAAGAGCACGCGGCGCACCATATCATTTTTAAGATAGCTGATCTTTTGCTCACGCGTAGTAACCCGGCTTTCCGGCTTATCATTAGGCACCAGCGCGTTGTAGGCGGCGATATCCTCTTTTAATTCCTCGAGGGTGATCGGCATATTATTGACCATGGCCACGACCGTGCCTTTTACCACCGGCTTTGCGGCAACAGGCTGCTGTGTAACCGTTTTTTTGGCGGGGAAGAAAACATTTAAAAAATCACATCCGGCTAAAAACAGAAAGATGACGGCGATAAAAATAGTTAAACGTGATCTCATTTTTTCTTACCTCCATGATAATTATAACAAGCGCGCGGAATGGCTAACAAAAAATCCAGCCGGTAATTCCTCTCTACCTCGCTGGATATTTTTTGCGACCCTGGGCCACAACCCTCATTAAACCTCCGCTTATGATTAGTTTATTTTTAACACAAACTCCTCTAAATTGCAAGAAAATTCTTCATCGTTTGATCTGCCGTATTTTCTCCGTGATTTCCAGCGCCTGCTCCTTATCCTGGCCGGCCAACACGGCATTTAATGCCGAAGCCTTATTTAATTCACGCTCGGCTTTATCCAGGGCCGCGGCCGCGCCATATAAACCATCCGCATCCTCCAGATACAGGGCAGCTAATTGATAATGCGCCCGCGCGTAATCAGGAAGCAACCTTAGCGTCTCTTTAAACAGATTCAGGGTTTTTTTTGTTTCCCCGAAATATTTAAGGGTTACGCCTAGATCCACCATTATCGCAGGGCTGCGCGGTGAAAGCACGTAAGCGGCATGCAGGTTCTCGCGGGCCTGCGCATAGAGTTTCCGGCGTAGAGATATTTTCCCGAGGATATGGTAGGCCTTGGCGCTTTGCGGCATTATGCGCAGCGCCTGCCTGCATTCCGATATTGCCGCCTCATCCTCTTTAAAGGCATAAAGCAGCGCGGCGCGCGCCAGGTACGGCGAAGGGAAAATATTCTTTACGGCCAGGTTGGGCCAATCTATTTCGGGGGGCGAGTAAT
>JAUYEC010000065.1 GCA_030691585.1 Candidatus Omnitrophota bacterium | reverse complement strand
CCCACTTTTTTATTATTGATATCCTGGATTTTTTTAATACCGCTGGTTTTTTTGGCTACAAACATCAGCGCCGATCTCTTAACGATCTGCGCTATATTGACGATAGCGCCGCTTTCCGCAAATTCCTGAATAGCGGTATTTAACCCCATATTGGCAAAAGTCGCCTTATGAGCCTTTAAAAGTTCGGCAGGAGAAACCTCCGGCCCGCCCGGCAATATTTCCACATCAAGGCCGTATTTGCGGTAGATCCCCTTATCTTGCGCCACATAATAACCGGCAAACTGCGCCTGGGGCACCCACTGGGGCACAAATGATACTTTCTTTAATTCTTCGGCCGCAAGGCCCGCGGGAATCAAAAGGACAATTAATATATAAAACAAAATTTTTTTCATAAAAATAGGCGGCGTTTTTGTAGGGACAGCATAATATGCTGTCCCTACAGATAATCGTAGGGGCGGGTTTAAAACCCGCCCCTACACATTCCTGTATCTTCCCATATCATCAAAAACTTTCTTTCCCACCCAGTTCTTTTTTCTGCATTTTATCCAGATAGCTGTCCAGTTCTTCAATACTCTTAAACACGTTTAATTCCGGAAGGGCATTGATGATATCAAATACTTTTTGTATCTGCGGTTGAAGATTCACTATGGTCAGCGTGCCGGAGGCAGCAGACAGCGCTTTTTTAATTTTGAAAACCACGCGCACTCCGGCGCTGCTCATATAATCTACACCGGCCATGTCCAGCACGATCACCTTCGGTTTCTGTGACAAAACCACTTCCGCTTCCTTATCCAGCTGCGCGTAAGTGTTGGAATCAATTGAGCCGACGGGTGCAATAACGGAAACGCCGCGCTCCTTCTCGGTTACTTTAATATCTAACGGCATAAACACCTCCCTTGTAAAGAATCATATAGGTTATTATACGCACAATACTTTTCCCTGACAAGAATAATTTACGACAAATCGTAGGGGCGGGTTTGAAACCCGCCCCTACAGTACATAGCTGTAGGGACAGGTTTAAAACCTGTCCCTACTCGTATCTTAAGGCCTCGATCGGGTCAAGTTGAGACGCTTTTTTCGCCGGCCAGAGCCCGAAGACCATGCCTACGAGTAAGGAAAACGTAGTAGAAAGGACGACGCTGGATAAAGAAACGCGCGCGGCCCATCCGGCAAAAAAAGTTATGAGGGCCGCGGCCCCGCTCCCCAATAAGATGCCGGATACGCCGCCGATAAACGACATCAATATTGCCTCGATCAAAAACTGCACCATGATATCCTTATTGGTTGCACCGATGGCCTTGCGCAGGCCGATCTCGCGCGTGCGCTCGGTAACCGAAACCAACATGATATTCATAATACCTATGCCTCCGACAACAAGCGAGATCGCGGCGATCGACCCCAACAAAAGCGACATTGTCTTAGTCGTAGCCTCCAATGTCTTCTTGATATCGGCCATATTGCGTATCTGAAAAGAGTCTTCCTCATCCTTAGATAGATGGTGTTGTTTTATGATGATCTTTGAGATTGATTCCTGGGCCGCGTCCAGGAGATCCGGCCCCGCCGCTTCCACAAAGATCGAATCAATATATTGCTTCCCGAATACCCTGTACATTGCAGTAGTTACCGGGATCACCACCAGATCATCCTGGTCATGAAAAGCATTGGCTCCCTTTTCCGGCAATATCCCGATGACCCGGAAATTGTTCAAATTTATCTTTATCGTCTCCCCGAGGGGATCGGTGTCACCGAAAAGTTCTCTGGCCACAGTCAGGCCGATGACCACGACTTTGTCCCTCATTTTTACTTCCTGATCGGTAAAAAATCTGCCCACAGTCGGCTCTGCCGCGCGCATTTGCGGGTAAGCCGTGCCATCGCCTTCGATCTGCGTATTCCAGTTCTTATTGCCATAAACCAGCTGCCCGCGGCCTGAAACCGAAGCATAGGCCCTGGCTACAAGATCGGTCAGTTTATCTATTGCCGCCACGTCGTTGAAGGTAAAACGGGTGACTGCCCCGGCTTCCATGGCGATGCCCTGGACCTTAGCCGAGCCGGGCCTGACCAATAAAAGGTTAGAGCCCAAAGACGCCAGTTGTTTTTCAATGGCTTCTTTAGCACCACTCCCCAAAGCCAGCATCGCGATCACCGCGGCCACACCGATAAGAATACCTAATATGGATAATAACGAACGCATTTTATGCGTCAACATCGTAGATACTGCCTGCCTCAGGTAATCTATGAATTTTGTCTCACCCGTGGATCCGCGCGGCCGCGATAGGATCTCATTTACCGCTTCATCCTCTAAAGAAACAAGTTCTTCTGCCTTTGGCCTGTCATCCTTGGATTCATCGGAAATGATCTTTCCGTCGCGCATCTGGATTATCCTGCGCGCGTGTATTGCGACTTCTTTCTCGTGGGTGACAATGACTATGGTCTTGCCTTTCTGGTTAAGAGACTTTAATATGGCGATGATCTCTTCTTTGCTTTTTGAATCGAGGTTGCCTGTCGGCTCATCCGCCAATATGATAAACGGGTCGTTGACCAGGGACCTTGCGATAGCTACTCTTTGCTGCTGGCCGCCGGACATCTCATTAGGCCGATGATACATCCTGTCTTTTAGGCCCACGCCCTCTATTTCTTTCTCTGCCCTTTCTCTTAAATGCCTTTTACCGGCATAGACCAGGGGGAGTTCGGCGTTTTCTAAGGCGGTCATACGCGGCAGGAGATGAAACTGCTGAAAAACAAAACCCACCACCCTGTTGCGCAAGGCCGCTAATTCTTCGTCGGAGGTTTTTGTAATATCCTGTCCGCCGAGATAATAGGCGCCGCTGTCCGGCCGGTCCAGTAACCCCAAAACATGCATCAGCGTGGACTTGCCGGAACCGGAGGCCCCCATAATCGCCACGAATTCTCCGGAGGTAATTTTTAAGGAAACATCATCCAGGGCCTTGACCTCCACCTTGCCCATTAAGTAGGTCTTATGTATTTTTTTTACTTCTATCATCTTTTAATGCGGCGTCCTGGGAGCTGAGCCTCTTGCGCCAAAAGGCGAAAAAGGGTTACTCCCGGTATTATTTTTCTGCAAATTAATTTTTTTCTTTTTGACCACAACCTTATCGCCAAGCCCGATACCAGAGATGATCTGGGCATTTTTGTCATCACTCATTCCGATCACAACCGGTTGCTTTACCGGCTCCGCACCGCCGTTAATTTTTAAAACGTAGACTTCGTCCTTTTCTTTATGCAGGGCTTCCAGGGGAATAAGCAAGGCGTCTTTCCTGGAGTCCACGATAAAGTTTATAGTCGCGTTCATCCCGGAGCGGAAAAAAGGCGGGATCTCCTTGGGGATAAGGTCAACTCTGTATATGGTGACGTTATTCACCGTTTCTGACTCATAGTATATGTGGTCAACATCGGCGCTAACTTTGTTCTCCGGATAAGCGTCAAGGCTGACTACTGCCTTCTGGCCAAGTTTGACCTTGCCTATGTCTGTTTCATCCACCTGCGCGCGCACGATCAGGCGGTCAGAGAGCACCACCACCGCGTCGGCAGTAGTCACGGTCTGGCCGGGCTGCATGGTCGCGACAATCACCTCCGCGTCTATGGGTGCCAGAAGCGCTATGGGCTTATAAGCCTGCTCCCAGTATTTCAATTCCTTCTCGCCCTGCCCACGCGCGGCATCTAATAAAGCCGCCCTCTCCGTAGAACTCATCCAGGCCAGGAGCTGGCCGGTTTTTACATCTTGGCCTTCGCTGACTAAAATACTCTCAATGCGGCCGGGGACCGGAGGTTTGATCTCGAGGCGATTCTTCGGCAGAACAGTGCCCGTCGTAGAAACTACCTGCTCTATGGTGCCGCGAAACGGCGGCACCTCCTTGATGATCTCTTCGGCGCCTTGCTTAGGCATGGCCTTTATTACGATAAAAGCGGCAGCGCCTAAGACAACCAGCAGAATCAACGAAATTTTTAGTTTTTTAATCATATTCTAACGTTTCTCCTTTCGCCTTGATCCAGCCGGCCTCGGCACTCAAGGCAGCCGCCTGAGCAACCAGGAATTTTTGCTTTGCCGACACCAGGTTATTTTCAATGATCGTCCAGTTATCAAAACTGATAAAACCTATTGAATACTGCGCCTGCGCTATTTTTGAACGCTCCTCTGTGGCGGTAAGATTCAGCTTCTGCACGTCCACATTGTCTACCGCGTCCTGCAGGGCTGCCCAAGTCTGCTCAAGTGAATAAATTAAATTGTCGCGCGTGCTCTTTTCGTTAGCGACAAGCTGGTTCAATACGCCCCTGGCCTGGTCCACCTGGGCAAAACGCAGGCCGCCTTCAAAGATGGGCATAGATACACTCAAGCCCATATTCCACTGGTTGGCTTTCGGCGTCCATTTAGCGCCGTTATTATTGGCTCCGGCTGAACCGGTTAATGTCGGATAAAAATTCGCGTACACTGACTTCAACGCGAACGCGGCCGATTTTTTCTGCGCGTCCAATTGCAGCAAAGAAGGATTATTTTTTATAAGTGCGGTGAAATCCGGCTTATCTTTAGCGGTTTCCTGGACCTGAAAATCTCCCAGGACGCGCATCGGGATTAATTCTTCCCTGCCTAATTGCTGGGTCAATTGGCCCTGTGCTACATCAACATTTCTTTGCGCCTGCGCCATATTGTACCTTGCCTGGGCCAGGTCTGCCTCGGCGGTCAAGAGCGCGCCCTTGTGTTCTAATCCCGATTCATAGCGCAAGGTGATCAATTCCAGATTTGACCTCCTGATATCAAATATCTGCCGTGTGATGTTTAAGTTTTCCTGGGCATTTAAAAGGCTGATGAATGCCGAGCGCAGGTTAAACCTGACCGTAGTAGAAGCAAACCTGTAGCCTTGCTTTGAAGCATTTAAAGTCTCTCCGGCAGCTTTAATATTATTCAGGGTCTTTGCCCCGTCAAAAATCAACTGCGAGGCGCTCAGGCCGTAATTATACGCGTCGCCGACAGTGGCGCCCTTACCGCTATCGCTTCTTGATGTCGCGGCGGTCAAGCTGCTATTGATCTGCGGATAAATAGCACTTGAGACGATATGCGTATTCGCCTGGTTTTGCTTTACCACTTCTTCCGCCGCGATCAGGTCAGGATGGTTCTTAGCCGCTTCCCTGACGCAATCCTGCCAGCTAAGGATCTCCTCTTCGGCACAAAGCCTCCCAACGCCGATATTCAAGTAAATAACTGAAATAAATATAATCCCTAAAAACTTATTAAACATAAACTTACCGGCTTTTAGCCTTTCTGCTCCTGAATTTAGAGGCCATCTTTGATAACTCCGAGACAAAACGGTTGAATTCTTCCACCTGGATAAAACCAAACATCCTGTGCTTGGCAAAGGCTACCAGCCGGTCTCCGGGCTTAACCTTAAACTTTTTTCTTAGTTCAGCCGGGATCACGATCTGGCCCCTCTCGCCCACAGTAACCGTCCCGAATATCTTTTGCTTTTGCAGGCTTCTCATAGCGTCATCCTCCGATTCTATTGAATATGATTAATTATATTTGTATGATTTAATCAATATGTATGTAATGTATGATTAATATGGTAAATCATATTTTTAATTTTGTCAATGTTTTTACCTTAACTTAAACTCTTACGAAACCTGAAGACACTTAAGGAAATAACCACAAGCCCTATGACAAAAAGTGGGACCAATTGTCTCCATAAGACATCCATTCCCACGCCTTTTAAGAATATACTGCGCGTGACCACCATAAAATAGCGCAGAGGGTTACCGAAAGTAAACCACTGGATGGCCTTCGGCATACAGGCGATCGGGTAGGCAAATCCGGACAAAAGGACAGTCGGCATATAAAAAAGGAACATCGACATCTCCGCCTCCTGCTGGGTTGACGATATCGTGGAAATAAACAACCCTATCCCCAGGGTGGTAAATAAATATATACAGGTGGAGAAAAGTAATAAAAATAAGTTGCCCCTTAACGGTACCTTAAACCACAAAACACCCAGCACCGTGATCAGGGCCACCTGGACAAGCGCTATGACCGCGAAAGGAAGAAGCTTGCCTAAAATAAGCTCAAGCGGCCGCAGGGGGCTGACGATGAGTTGTTCCATCGTGCCTATTTCCTTCTCCTTGACAATGGCCATCGAGGTCAATAATAATGACATCATGGTCACGATCATAGCGATGACCCCGGGCAGATAATAATCCCTGGTAACCAGGTTTCCGTTGAACCAGGCGCGGTCATGGAGGTCGACCTCCGGAAAATCACCGGTCCAGCCTTTTGCCTGCGCCTGATTCTTTAGCACATCCCGCTGGAAACCACTGACGATAGTATTGGCATAGCCCATAATGATCATCGCGGTATTTGAATCCGTGCCGTCAAAAGCAAACTGGACCGCGGCGTCTTTGCCGGCTTCAAGGTTACGGCCAAAACCGCGGTCAATGTGAATGACCACGCTGGCCTTGCCCTTATTAAGGACATCGTTCTGTTCTCTCTCCGTGCTGATATAGTACTCGGGAATAAAATATTTTGAAAAAGTAAACCTGCGTAAAAGCTCCCGGCTCTCTACGGTATTATCCCGGTCAAGAATAGCGGTGGGCACGTAATTAATGTCCCTATTGGCGGCATAACCAAAAATCAGGACCTGCACCAGCGGTGTAATAAAAATGATTGTCTTCATCCGCGGATCACGGAAGACTTGCTTGAATTCCTTGACTAAAATCGCTAGTATCCGTTCAAGGCTCATTTAAGCCACCTTCTTTTTGAATTTTATTATGGCAAGGCCAAACATTAAAATTGCAAAGAGGAATAAAAACAGGCCCTCATCCCAGATATTGCCGATCCCGGCGGCCTTGAGGAACAGATCTCTCAAAACAACGATATAATACCGCGCCGGGACAAGATAGGTTATTGCCTGGACAAACTTGGGCATATTAAAGATCGGGTAGATAAAACCGGATAAAAGCACGGTCGGTATCATTGTGGTCAGGGTGGCCATTTGACTGGCCATCAGCTGGGTCTTGGCGACAACCGAGATCCAGATGCCCTGCGACAAGGCGCCGGTCAAAAAAAACGAGCTTAAAATTATAAACAGGGTATAACTGCCCCTGAAGGGGACTCCGAATAGAAATATAGCCATCAATATCCCCATGGTAAGGTCAATGAAACCGATGACAAAATAAGGGATAAATTTGCCGAAGATAAGCTCCGGCGCCTTTACCGGAGTAGAGATCAATTGCTCCATAGTGCCTCTCTCCCACTCCCGCGCGACACAGATAGAAGTCAAGAGCGACGAAATGATCATAATGATCATCGCGATGACACCGGGAACGATGAACCAGGTGCTGGTCAGGCCCATATTGAACCAGACCCTTGAGCGGGCGTCCAAATTCTGCGGAGGGCCGATGCCGTATTCTTCAAAGGCATCGGTTAAAAGCTGCGCGTTATATTTTTCCACCACCGCCTGCACATAGCCCTTGGCGATAATAGCGGTATTGGCGTCGCTGCCGTCGATCAATAACTGCAGGGGGGCCTTTGTGCCGGATTCGATATAATGAGAAAAATCTTTCGGGATGACCAGGGCCATCATTGCTTCTCCGCTATCAAGCATATGCTGGATATCCCGGTAATTGTCGGTATAGCGGATGATCTCAAAGTATTTAGAATTTTTGAAATTAAGCAGAAAATTACGGGTGAGTACCGATGAGGCATCCTGGTTCCAGACTACGGTGCGCACATGGTCAATGTCGAGGCTAAGGCCGTAGCCGAAGATAAAAAGTAAAAATATGGGCAAAGCTAGGGCCAGGCCCAGGCTGCGCGGGTCGCGCTTGATCTGGATGAATTCTTTCCAGGCTATGGCTTTAATTCTTCTTAGGCTCTGTGCGGTCATATTCCTCTATTGAAGAAACAAACACGTCTTCCAGCGAGGGGAGTATTTTGTCAACGCTGTAATCTTGGACACCTGCTTTCTGCAGGAATTCTTTTATCGCCGGTATTGTCTTAGCGCTGTCAAAGACAACTGTATGAATATTGACCCCGAAGAGCGCCGCGTTTTTGACCCCTTCAATGCCGGCGATCTTATCCAGCCAATCCTGGGAATCAGGCAGGACAATATCCAATACTTCATCCTTCATATTCTTGGTCTTCATCTCCTGCGGGCTGCCCTGGGCAATGATGGTGCCATGATAAATAAGCACCATCCGGCCGCAATTTTCCGCCTCATCCATATAATGC
>JAUYEC010000015.1 GCA_030691585.1 Candidatus Omnitrophota bacterium | reverse complement strand
GTATTGTCGAGTCCCTTTTTAACGCTGTCTAATTCGCTCTTAACAGCATCCAAACTCTTCTGTCCTGCCAGTGTCTGCTCAGTAAGAGTCTTTACCTTGGCGTCCTTTTGTTGAATCACCTGATTCAACCGGCCGATCTCCTTTTCCAGATCCTTAACCTTGGTCTGATTGACACAACCGCTGGCAACAAAAGCAAGCATCGCCAGGCCCAATAGTGCAACCATAGTCTTCTTGTTCTTTATCATCTAACCCTCCTTTAGTTTCCTTTGTTTAATTATTTACGCTTTTACTGTACCACTTTCTTTTCAAAATGGCAAGGGATTTAGGGCTGCAATCCCATACGCGATAGGCGCTCTTTAATAATACCAATAAATCGCTCCTGGGGCTCTTTCTGAATTTTTGAACTCATAATTGTAGTTTCCATTAAAAGTAAGCTCTTTTCAAATTTTTCATAACGAATTTTCATTGGTATATTTAAATAATCAGCAAACTTATCAAAATCTTCTCTTTTTAGTCCATTCTTTCTACCGTTTATAGATAAAGCGGAATCCTCTTCGCCTTGAATCACCAATTTTGAACAAACAATATCATAGGCAGGCGCTAAGCGGATAGTTTCCTTATCTTTGTATGCAATTGCATAATTTTTTAAATGAGCATCTCCGTTGCCAATAATAAAGCTAAAGACAACTCTCTCGAAAAACAATTGCGTGTCATATCCGGGTGCTGTCGATACTTCCTTTAACTTACGCCCAATCTGCTCAACGGAACCTTTATATTTATCTGATTCTAATATCTGAGAAAATTCTTCCTGATGGATTTTTACACCTGATTCTCTATCGAATCTTCTTACGACATATGCCAAACTCCCATCTTTCAAATTCAATAAACAATGAGACGGAACATCTATCTCAAACTCTGCCGCTATATCCATACAACACTGCTCATTCTCAGGAATATTCGGAAAGGCCGCAGTTTGTGGTTTTAAAATATACTCTCCGCCTTCGGCAACAGAAATTAGCGAATTATTCTTCTTATCAAGCTTCATAGATAATTTGGGCTGAACCCCGGAAATGGACAACTTCCCAGCCGATTGCTGCGCTTTTTGAGAAACATCTTGCAAGCTAAATTCTATTATTGGTAATTCAGAAGTATTAAACATTTCTTTAATAAGCTTCTTATTCATCACCGGGCTCATTCATCCTCCGAACAGTTACAGCACCAATCGTATCTACGTTCGTAGTGCAAAGCAGAAGACCAAATAAATCTTCTCTATCTACCTTTTGAGTAGCAGTGACAATATCTAAATACCATCCTTCAGGCAAAAGGCCCCTAAAAAAATAGAATAAGTGTTTTGATTCGTATGGCTCTTCTCTAAGAGGCAATGATATCGAAATAGGAATATTCTTTTTTAAAAATTCTTTATTATATTTAAAGATATACCCATCACTTGTTTCACCGATATATCCAGCCAAATCTTCATTATAAAAAACTTGCGCTTTTCTAAGTTCTACCATATTTCTGTATTATATTTAATTTTTATCTTTAGGTACATATTCTATTTTTTATCGCGCATCAGTTCTAGATGAACCCCCAAGAAATCCAAAACTTGATTAAGCTTATCTAATCGAACAGTGGTTTTCCCTCTTTCAAGCTCTCTTAAAAAACGTAAACCCACTCCCGCTCTTTTTGCGAAATCAACTTGAGTTAAACCCAGTTTCTTTCGTAAATTCCTAATCTGTATATTAATTGAAAGCTGAGTCATAGTAATAGAAATATACCACCTTTCGGGCACAATTGCAAGTATTTTTTTATACCCGATTGGGTCATCCAATGAATATATACTACCTTAAAGGGTATACTAAATGGAGCATATTGTCAAAAAAACAATTGATTATACCCTATTAGGTATAATTATATACTGCCTCTACTTAACAAATCGGGATTGAGTGCTGGCATAAATAGAAACGTCCTCTATTCTCCCTATTTTTCGCCCCTGGCTCTATCAAAGTTTTCTAAAAATAATTTCGACCTAAGTCCCAGAAAGGTCTATCAAATACAGTATACTTCAAATCCTTATGCACTTTGTTCAATAAAGGCAGGATCCGTTTTCTTCTAAAAACATCCCAACTATCAAAATCCTTAAAATTACTTTCGTTAACCATGTCGTTTAAATCCGAGATAAGCTGGGAGACTTTATCTACTATTCTCGTACCATAATAAAGCCCCATCAAACCTAATGATAAATCAGTAGCATTCCTAGATTGATAAAAATTAGCCCTTGCCTGTTCTCTTCTTTGCGGGAGGGTTTGGTCTTTATTGCCCTTGATTATCCAGCGATCTATATTTACCATTTCCCACATGGCTGCTAACATAAGGCAAACTTGATTCACTAAATCCATCGCCACCTTCTCCTTGGCCCTAAGGTATTCAACTTTTCTGTCTTTTTCAAAATGGAATTTTGCTATCCTGTAAGTTAAAAAAGAAATTAATATGGGATATATAACGGTATACGCCACTGTTTTTACAAAATCTGAACTGCAAAGATTTAGCCAATCCATTCACCCTCCTTTTATTTCTTCATAATTTTGGCAACACATTGCTTAATTACGAGAGATAAGCATTATGCCCTAGGAATTCCCTCTATCCCAAATATCCTTTACTTCTTCAAAAAGTTTCGGATTATCAAAATCAGCGGACAGGACATTTCCTACCGGCTTGCCGAATAGACTTGGCATAAATAGAAACGTCCCCCATGCATCATCTGCTGGCCGTAAAAACTAATGCTCAGACCAGTATTTATGGATTTTATTAACTTCTTGAGCCCAAAACTTCGTTTTATCAGAAATATCTTTACCTAAAGATTCGGCGTATTGGAAAAAACCTTGCCCGGGTTCCATATCTCCCGTTTTATGAGTAACAAGAGCAGATAACATACCACGGCCAGCCTTATCCTCGACCAGAGAGATCTCGCCTAACATTTCTGCCATGATATTACGGTGGTCTACTTGTTCCATATCAAGTTTAAGTAATGTAATTTTATTGAGTAGTTCCGAATAATTTATCATAATACGTTTCTTAGCTCGCTCAATAATAGCAAGCTTCATTTCTCGTTTAGCACATTCCCATATTCTATTATCAATATCTGCTTTTCTCATAATACAATTCTTTATTAAGTTTGTTTATGTGGATTATTTTTATCTTCTGCTAAGATAATTTATAGCCCAAAGAAAACCAGGATCACCAGAATATCTTCTTATTGCTCTTTTTAGATTCACTGTCATCATTTTAATTGAATTACCTTTTTCCTTATTAGTTAACTCTACAAAGGTTCTCGTATGACCTTTGTGCGCCGGCATAGTTAATCCACAATTAGGACATCTATCATATCTCATTACATCCTCCTTGTTCTTATAATTCGCTTATCTGCCTGCCGTAAAGCTTAGACCAGTGAGTGTTCTTTCTGTTTGGTCCGTGAAATAAGCTTGATTTATTTGCTGGTAGACAATGATGGAGTATTGCTACTTCATTTTAACCCAGAAGTGAAAGACTTTTGCCTTTTTAGGGTAAATGACTTTCCCATTCCTGGTTATGTACTTACAAAATACCTCTCGGTATCCTGCTTTCATAACTCTACTTGCCATTGCTTGTTCCTCCTTTCTCGAGTCAGGTTACCTATCACCTCGCCCGAAAGAGAAGAAGACAAAGGGGCGGGGATAAGTAAGAACTGAAACGAAAAAGAAGAAATAAGATTAGAAAGAGCGTCTATTGTCTACCAGCACTAATATAAAAAAATGAGCTCTATATCCGTCCCTGTTCCACAAGCCTACGGTAATGCTCGCCAAGCACTGTCAATTTGCATGCCTTGTTACCCATCGCGGCATGCCACATGTGTGGCGCATCCATTGGAACAACAAGGTTCACGCGGTTGTACTTCTGCAAAATTGCAAACTTCGCTGTATTCACCGGGTTCGGACTCAGGATGTTTTGGTCCTGGTTTCCTCGTTCTGGTTCAAATGAGGGATCGAGCCGAAACACAAACCCTGGACGCGGGAAGAACTCCGTGATTCGCTGAAGTTCCAACAGACTAATTGGTGGTTGGACTTTTCGTAAGGATACGAAACTCTTCACATTAGTCTTGAACACGGGCCGCTGATCCCACGGGCCGAGTGATTGGTCGATGTGCGCGTAAACACTACCTGGAGTCACATCTCCAACCAAATTTCCTGCTGCCCCGTTCATGGCATCAACAAAAAGCGTTGTGAATACGCCGGCACCGTTTTTTTCGGTCACATATTGGTCTGCTGTAGATGCAGTAAGAATCGTAGTGCCTTCTTTGAGCTCAGCGCTTGTTGGAGCAGAAGGACTCGCCCCCGCAAAACCAGAATGGCAGCTATCCAAAACGATAATTCTATTTCTGGCAACAGACTGATTTGCAAGTGTAAGAACTTCTCCCAATGGAATACCCTCATCACCCCTCTTGGCATCGCTGGCGATAAGATAACCTCCTGTCGTTTCGATGTGGCCATGACCAGAAAAGTAAAAAAGCGCAGTCTCGCACTCACCCGTGAAAAGATCCTGAACATGCTCTTTCAAATCCGACCGCAAGACTGTGTTAGCCGATCCAGTACATGACAGAAGCTTGACCCCGAAGTTTACGGTACCGTCGCTATTTCTCTCTAAGATGTTCTTTACAGCGTTAGCGTCAGCAGCACAGCCGTATAACACAGGCATATGCATATAGTAGTTAATTCCAACTACAAGAGCTTTTCGCATAGCTGTTATCTCCTCCCGTCAATCAGCGCCTTTAGATTAGGCCACGTCCAATCATAGATCTTGTCTAATGACTTTGCTGATGTAGGCTTCGTGCAAGTCTTATCTGAATAAGCCCGCAAGAGAAAATACGGGGTTTTCTTATCCTGAGCTATAGTTACCTCGGCTGCGACGCCTGTTGCCGTGTGCATATGTTCTCCACATAGAACAATCACGACATCAATGGTAGCCATTCTTCCTCGCACTTTTTCCTTCCAGTCCCCTGTAAGCGGATTCTTCACGGACGCATCAATAAAATCGAATGGACTATCAGTAAGCTTTGCTTGCAAAGCCAGCATTTTTTTTGTGCCCTCGTCGTGATCGACGTCGAAGCTAATAAAAACTCTTTTCTTTGTGGCCATGTGTATTCTCCTTTTGATAAATCATTACATAATGATTTATATTCTACAATCTGTTGTTATTTAATTCTACCCTTTTCGCCCGTACTATTCACCCAAGCACATTGAATCAAGTAAACCGACTTTTCATAAGCTATACACCTCCTTCTCAAAATTCCCTGCTTGACAAGCTAGAGTCAGAGATGTATACTAATAAACAAGCGCACTCTTTCTACTGTCCAAGTGGAAATTTTTTTGTGTGTTGCGGGTCCGTTAGCGCGGACCCGCTTTTTTTATTTATTTTCTGTTAAAGTTACTACAATCATTTTTTCTTGCTTATCCCATTCCGCATCAAATCTTTGTCCACTAAAACTACCTAGCTTATAAAATTCTATAAATGTCCGCGCAGGCAAAGAAGCGCCTGCGGCCTCTTTCACTCTTAACTTCCGCACTCCTTCTTCATCTTTATCATTTGTTAGTTTTATACCCACCTTTTTGTTTTCCTTATCATAATACAATACCGCAAATTTGTAATCTTTAAGTTTATAATCCTCAATTGCAGCTGTATTAAATCCAATTTGCGATTTCCCACGTATTGATATTTTTGGTTTAAAACTCCTTCTTGTCATAGTGAATTTTTCCCACGCCATTTATACCCCCTTTTTTTACTATAAAAATTATACTCTTCGAGAAGAAAATTGTCAAGTATTATTTTCATCAATTCTCACTTTTCATATTTAAGATTAATGTATCCCATTTTAGGTGCAACATCAAGTGATTGTTACTGAAAATAAGAGTGGCGGGCAATATTACGGAAATTCCGAGGCAAGTCCACACACTACTTAATTACGAGAGATAATATCGTGTCCTAGAGATTACCTCACCCCCAAATATCCTTTACTTCTGCAAAAAGTTCGGGATTATCAAAATCAGCGGGCAGGTTATTTTCTACCGGCTTGCCGTAAGCTCTTTGGCGGTCTTGAACCATGTATCAATCCTTGAATGGCGTTGTCGATTTTAATAGGTCAAACTCATAATAATTTAGTAATTCTGACAGAGTATTCCGTTTTATTGAATCTTCACCTTCTTCTGAAAAATTACCAAGTAATAAAAAACTGATTAAATGCTCTCTTACGACAGCTTTGGATGTTTTATTGAAGCCAGTTGAAACAATTTGACCGACTTGATTATCAAATAGCGCGTAATAATATTTCTTCACCATATTTTGTAAAGCAGATATTTTTGCTTCTTTTTCTGTAATGATCTTGTTCATTTCAACGGTTTCCAAGAATCGCTATTTTTGCAATCACATTCATAACAAATGAAATCACCCGTTGGATATTTTAGCCCATTCGCTGTCCTTGTATCAATGCTATTCAAATCGGGTATCCTGTTTATAAAACAGCTTTTCCCGACAGCAACGCTCTTGCCGCAATGATTACATATTTCAATAGATTTTATCATTATTTCCCCCTAGCACTATGCCGCGTAAATAAAAACCTCCGTTCTTATTCAAGAATGGGAGAAAAAAATTTAGCGGATAGATACTTCTACTTAACCTTAATTCGCTAAAATAAACACGCGGTATCATCATTTTGCTTCTTACCGGAGTTAAACTTCACCAGTTTATCCCAAAGGATATCGCCGCATCGAGGAAATAATGTGCTCGCGTATCGAATTCTCAATTGCTTGGGACCAATCTATATAATCACCGATAGATCTCTCAACCACATCGGTCTCTTTTTTTGTAAGTCTACGTTTAAGGACTTGATTAGAAACTTCTTGGATATCTCCGACATTTATCGAATAAATAATTTTGTCATCTCTGTTAGTTTTCATTGATTAACCCTTTATATTCATTGATAGAAGATATCCTGGCGATGCCGACGAATTACATTCCAATCGGTATCTTCTTTCTTTACATCTCCTTTTGTATCTCGAATTTACGCTTTAGGAACTCGTAGACCTCGAGTTGCTCGGATCTACCAAGTTTTCTTAACTTTGTTATTATATTCAAGGCGGTTTCGCTGGGGGGTTGAATGTTGGATTTCCCCTGGTTGCACATTGAACAAAGGACTCTTAAGTTATCTTTTGTATCCCTTCCGCCTTGGCTGATCGGCCTAATATGGTCTATGTGAAGGCGTATTTTGCGACCGGGATTGGTAACGTCCGGGTCTCCGGGCCCTGCGCCGCAAACCTGACAAGTATAGCCGTTACGCTCAAGAATCTCATTGCGAAGCTGCGGACTTATACTGCGCGCGATAACCGGATTTCTTTTGGGTGAACCAAGTATATATTCGCCGGGTTTTAGATCGGCCCGGTCGTTATGGCTCATTATTCGGTAGCCTTCCTCATCCCGTAATTCCCGGATGCGACGCGCATATTCACTGATGCCGGCTATACGCCGTATCTGCTTTGTAGTAACGACTTCGCCGATATGCTCAAGAAAGAATTTGCGGATCTTATCTCTGGCGCCCATAGCATTTACTCCTTTATGAATGTAATGATTCGCTTTTCGATTCTTTCCAAATTTTTGATTTGGCATTGCCAAACCGTCAAAACCTGCCAGCCCATTTTACACAATTTTCGCCGTATCAGAATATCCCTGGCCGCGTTGCCTTTAATCTTCTTGCGCCAAAAAGACCGGTTAGTCTGCGGCAGTGTTGCCCTTTTACAATCATTATGGTGATGCCAAAAACATCCATGGACAAAAATTACTTTTTTAAGCTTATTTAAAACTATATCCGGTTTACCGGGTAAATCTACGTTATAGCTTCTATAAGTTTGGCCGATTTTGCGCAGACATCGCCGCACGATCTTTTCAGGCGACGTATTCCGCCCTTTGATACGCGACATTATCTGTTTTCTTTTTTGGCTCGTAAATACGTCCGTCATTCTTCGTTTCTCTATGTGCCAACATCGCCGCCACACAATCGGCCACGCATGCGGCTAAACCTGGCGGCACCGCATTGCCTATTTGCTTAGCAACTTCTATCTTTGTGCCTGCGAATTTGAATGAATCCGGGAACGACTGCAATCTTGCCGCTTCTCTATGAGTAATCGGCCTATGCTGGGCTGGGTGCAGATATCTGCCCTTTTCCGGTTTAAAGAATTCCGTCCGGATGGTAAAAGCAGGCCTACCCCACCACAAGCGTCCAAAAAGATCGGTTCCGCCTTCGGTTTTTCTTATCCAACAGGCAGGCGTCAAATGCGGAGCTATGCGCTGCAGATCAAACCGGTTCATCCCTTCTTTATGGACCGCCTTATACCGCTTCACGCTTAACGGCGTGGGCGTGCGGCCAAAATGTAAATCCAGAGGCGCCGATTCATCGCGTATCTCGGTACCGACCGGCGCCGGTAAATCACCTATGGCATCACGAACAGTCAACCATGGTTGAGAATCAGCAACATATTCTTCAAGAATATCCACAAAGGGCGCGTCGCCGTTGGAATTAACCGGTTTTCGATGGCTCTTTTTCGGCGGGAAAAATAACTTTGGGTCGGCAAACTTACAACCGATAATAAATGCCCTATGCCTTGTTTGCGGTACGCCGTAGTCGGCGGCACAGAGCTTTGCTGAAACAGTCTTGAATCCTAAATACTCTGCTGCTGCGAGTATTTCTCCGTATTCCTGGGAGCCCAACAACTGCGGGACATTTTCCATCACAAATATTTCGGCTCCGCTGTGGGCAACTATATCCAGATACGGCCGCCACAACTGCTTGCGGGGATCGTCTTGCCTATTTTTATTCAAAAGACTAAACCCCTGGCAAGGCGGGCCGCCGATCACGATATCGGCTTTGGGAATATCATTTATCCTATTTTCAACAATATCCAGGATATCCCCAACAACGCAATGATTGCCGAAATTTGCATTATAGGTTTTTACCGCATAATCGTTGAAGTCATTGGCCCACACAGGCAGCAATGATTGCCCAAACGCTTTTGTAAAACCCAGGGTTAATCCACCGGCACCGCTGAATAAATCAATTAAGCGATATTGACGCGCCTGCGGGATATTATATTGAAAACTTTTTCTCATATGTTTTATAAGCGCCTAAAAGAAAAAACCTCCGCCTTTAGTGGCGAAGGTTTTCGTTATATTATAGTGGCAGTTCCCCCTTCAAACGATACCACTTTGCTCCCGGTTGTTAGTTTATTATTATCACTTAAACGCGCTATTGTCAATTGATTTTCTCACCTCATTTTAACAACATTATTATAGCAATTTCCAGATAATAGTCAATTTGCCTTATAGCCGATATTTTCCACCGGCAATGAGGTCATTTCTCATTCTGTTTATATAATCCGGTTCAGCTGTGGCTTTGGAATCATTAAAAGAATTAGTTATAGTTGTATTGTTAATTGTATAGTTAATATGGTGGTGCACGGGGGTACGCTGGTCGGGGCAGGGGGGTGCGCCTGTCTGGGAAAAATCTGCACCGATCCAGTCAATGAGTGCACTTTTTGCACCTTTTGAGGCGGATGACATTTTGAAGAGATAGTCGAAGATCTGATAGTAGTTCTTGCGGCCCTTCTTGGCTACCCTGATCAATCCCTTGTCTTTAAGCCGGGCGATGGCATATATGACTGCCCGGCGGACAGGCGCGTTTCAGCAGTCAGGGTGTTTATGGACGGATAGGCCTCCAGGCTTTGCCAGTTCCAGTGGCTACAGATGGCGACATAGACCCGGACTTCGGATAAAGTCATTTCATACCAGACGCCGCTGGCGAAAAGGGTGTTTAAAATGCGGATATGATCGTAGGCCATGGGGTCTCCTGTGTTCTTCTCGACTCGTCCGCCTGCGGCGGACTCGCTCGAAGGATATTTGTGTTGGTCGGCGGTTTCTTTTGCTTGAGCCGTTAGTGAGCCATTAAAAGTAAAAAAGATACAAATGCATACAAAAAGAGATAAGCGGATATAGGAAAATAAAAAAGGCGTAACTGTATATGGAATATACAATTACGCCACAAATGCAATAAAAAAGAAGGGGTATGAAATCCCCTCTAAATTATAAAATGCCGAGGGAGGGAATCGGACCCCCCACGCCGGCCTTTTCAGGGCCGCGCTCTACCACTGAGCTACCTCGGCTAAATCTTTCTGTTGGCGAATTTCTGCGAAGCCCTACCATCTATTCAATAGCTGAGGGCGAAGCAGAAGAGCTACCTCGGCTCAAGTCACTATATTTTACACGATTTTCTTCGAAAATCAACCTTTCTGTATCTTTTTAAGGCTGATTTAGCCGTTACTTGGCCCCTTCTATGATCCGCGTATATACCCTCTGCGCCTCGGCGATATCCGGAAGATGATACGAATTGCGTGCTGAAACCTTGAGGCGGTTGGCATGACGGGTCAGGCGCGCGATCCTGATCCAGAGATGCCCTCCGGCGGTATCCACTTCAATATATCCCCTGTCGGCGTCTTCCTGCTTTATTGCGCCACAACTTTCAGCTATTGACACGGCCTCCCGCCAAAGGCTGGCATACGACTTATCGGTATCGCCCTCTATTGTGTCGCGGCTGGCGGCATAGGCGCCTGCCGCCCCCATGGTACCACCAACTATCATAACGCACCCGCCAATATTCAATAAGAAAAAACCCGCTAAAAGGGCAATCGCTATATTTTTCTTCATAGGAAAATCGCCGGGGACAGAATAATATCCTGTCCGTGCAAAACCTGTTTGATTGTCTCTATTGCCGGAGCGCGGAATCTAAAAACCAATTCTCTAACTTAGTGATGCTATCGGAAACTTCCGGGCTTATTATGTCGCCGAAGACTATTCTGTTGGGCTGGATGAGTAAAAGCAGTATCTCCACTTTTTTCAAATCGGTCTGCAGATAGTTGACGCTCAGCGAAATAGAGGCGTTATGCGTAGAGAACATATTGGTAGTACGCAAAGCCTCGCCCTCCATCAGCCTGTATTCTCCGGGCCGGCCGCCGAAATCCGCCGCGTCAATGATGATTATGTTATCAGGCTTATCCTTGATGATCTTACCCAGGTAATTCTCGGGGCTGGTCCCGCCGTCGTAGACTATGTAAGGTACTTTCCCCAAAAGGCGGCTCGTCAGGAGCGCTCCCGCGGCGTCATCGCTCCTTAAGGTATTGCCGATACCCAGTATTACTACTTTACCCTCAAGGTGTGCTAAAAGATGCTCCAGCATGAAACTCTACATTACCGCTATGGCTTCCTGGATCAAGGGTAATATGCCGGTGATCTCATCCTTGGCCAACCTGCCAAGCTTGGTGAAAGTAAGGTTGCCTTCGCGGTCCCTGATTTCACGGGTGATCTGCAATTTCTTGGGGCCGTTGTTATAAGAATAGATGCTTACAATGATCTTGCCGCCTTCACTGTCCAACGATTTAGAGAACAACTGCGAATCCAAACTGCTGTCATATGGCATTACTACCTCCTTGCCCACAAGGGCACACCGGCCAAACCTTTATGGCCGGGTGTTCCTAATTAAAACTTTTTCCCGTGCCGGTACGGGCGCGTTTTATTATATTCCATTTTCTTCAGAAGCGCTTTCTCAAGGTCGATTTCCCTCGCCCCGCAGTAATCAAAAATACGAATACAGCAATCAGCAAGCTCCTCGGCAACATCGTCTTTGCGTCCCTGGTTACGCATCGCCTCCAGCGCCTCGGATAATTCGGAATGGATAAGCGCTATCAGTTCACCGTCGTTACGCTCCTCCTGCCACCAACCCTTTTCCCGGGCTATACTATGGCATTCCCGGATAAAATCATTGATCATCTTCCGGGGCTGCTGTTTGCCGGACGCCTTTTTTATCATCATGACCGCTCCGCTCGGTCGCGAGCGCTCGTGTTGGATTCAAGAGGGACATTTTCCTGTTTCTCTATTATCTGCATCTCTACCTCTCTCTGTTGTTGGGCGTCCGGGTCGCTTTTCCCGGTAAGAATCGAGGATACTCTTTTCAGCATAAACTCCTTGGCCCAGACGCTCGGCGATGATACCTCCACCTGAGTATTGTTGTCGTCTACTTTAGTGAAAAATACCCCTACCGGCGTCGTGTCCGTACGGGAGACATATACGGCGATCATCTTTTGCTGGGGGTCAAGCGCATAGATATAACAACCGCGCTTCAGCAGGCCCATTTTTAGTTTATCATAACAAACGTCTAAATTATAGGCAAAAGTTTCTTTGAGCGCGTTTTTGCGGCCGACCTCCAGGGCCCTGGTGGAACTTCCCAATACGCCTTTTACGCCCTCGGTAACTGCGGCGCAGCCGAGAAAACCGGTAACCAGCGACAAGAAACCAATTACTGCAAAAATACGTTTTGAAAATTTCATTGCTCCTCCGATAATTTACTGTAGGGACAGCATAATATGCTGTCCCTACATGGAACACGCTTTGTAGGGGCGGGTTTGAAACCCGCCCCTACAATCTATTCATTCACTACCTGCCAGATCTTATCCAGCTTGCTGCGCGCCTCAAGCTCCCCGCGCCGGGCAAACTCCGCGGCCCTGTGCAGTTCCAACCAGTACATACCGGATGTGTCCGGGTGCAAGACAACGTCAGCCGACTGCGCCTCCTTCTGGGCCACCTCAGACTGCAAAACTTCTATGCTGCTGAATATTATTTCAAGTATGTTCATTTTAAAGACACTCCTGAAATACTGCTTCAGGCTAAACCACTGTCTTTTGCGGATATTCTCCGGCACGGTAACAGTCATCTCCTTTTTTATCAATTCATACTGCCGTATTATGTCTTCCCTTGAAGGTGTCACGTTGACCGCGATGATCTTCTTGATGCCGGCTTTTAATAAAGCTTCCGTAGGCAAAGGGTTGATCACTCCGCCGTCAAAGAGCAGTTCATCTTTGAATTTAAAGGGGGCAAACACCCCCGGCATGCTACAGCTTGCCATGATCGCGTCCACCAGCGGCCCCTTGTCAAATATGCGCGGCTCTTTTTTGCGCACATCGCTGGCGATGACCTTCAACGGGAGTTTCAGGTCGTAAAAAGTCTTATTGCCCAGGTATTTTTTTAATAATTTATGCAGCTTGTTGCCTTTAATAAAACCCAGCGCCGGCCAGGTAAAATCAACCAGGCCCCAGACCGATTTCTGTTCTTTAAATTCTTCGGTGATCGCCAGGATCTGGGCGCTGGAATAACCGCTCGCCCAGAGGCCGGCAATGAGTGCCCCGACGCTGGAGCCGGCGATTATGTCAATGGGGATCTTTTCTTCTTCGATAACCTTCAAAACGCCGATATGAGCAAAACCGTAGCCCACGCCGACTCCCAGCACCAGGCCCACAAGGCATTCGCCTACTTCCCTGGCGATCCTGCGCACGGCCAGGGCATATTCAGAGAGCGGCTCATCCAGCGCGGGCCGGCCGCCGGAGCCAAACTCTATCTTGGGCAGTGTGGCGAATATTCCCCGGCCGAGCAGTTCTATCTCTTCGGCATAGGAGATCTTAGCCAGCTTATATTCGTTGATGATCACCTTTATTTTTTCCGGCCGAAAGTCAAATTCCTTTTGCAGCCTGCGGATAAGGCGCCTTGTTTTCTTGAGGTCCACTGCTTCGGAACTGCTCAATAAATGAATAAAATCCGATTGGTTAAGGATATTAAAAATAAAACGGTCGAGATGAGCCGGCATATCCAGGATAATATAGTGGTAATCATTGACTAATGTCCCGAGTATGGCCACGATTTTCCCCAGGCAGGCCTCATCCTCTTCTCTGTAATGCAGGCAGACCAGGTCCAGGCCGAATTTACTTGTAGCGATGTGGCTCTTTAATGAAACGGGGCTGTCCGGGGACAAATCCGGCAATTCCACAACCGGCGCGGACGCTACCTCCAGGCGCTGCGGCAGGCTATGCGGCAGATCGCTCTGTGCGATATCTATGATCAGCACTGACTTTCGCGTTTCTTTTTTTAGGCTCAAAGCCAGGTTAAGAGCATAGACCGTCTTACCGGCCTGGGAATGTGAGCTGAACACCGAAATGATCGTGCTCTCAAAAATGGTCTTCTGGTGGATGTCCTTGCGCTTCAGACGGCGTGAAAGCGTCTGGCTCAGGTCAATGGCCAGGCGGGGGATCTTCTGCAGGATAAGATCAAAATCATTTTTATTGATCACCAGGAACCGACAGTCATTTACCGCCTCAACAGTGACCGAATGCGGCTCCTTGGTCAAAAGCGAGATTATCCCGCAATACTTGCCGTGATGAAGATATTCCAGGACGGTGTTCTGGCCGTGCGCTCCCGCGGTATAAATCATTGCCCTGCCTTGAAGCAGGCAATAAAATGCGTCCGGGGCGTCGCCCTCGCGGTAAATAACCTGGCCCTTGCGGAATTCCATGACCTCGGATCTTCGCTTGACCAGGCTGCGTTCGACGGCGGTCAAATTGGCAAACAGGGGTATCTGTGCTAAGATAAAATCTTTATCAGTTAACTTCATCTTCTAAGATTCCGTTGGCACTTACTTGGGATAATTTTACGGCGCTCTCTCTGATCTTACGCTCATAATTGCCGTAGTCCACTTCTATCAGGCCGAAGCGCGGGGCAAAACCTTTGTCCCATTCAAAATTGTCCAATAACGACCAGTAAATATAGCCCAGGACCTTAACACCCTGCCCCATAGCCTGAGCCAGGCATTTCAGATGCCCGCGGATAAATTCCCATCTTAAGGCATCATCCCCGGTACAGATACCGTTTTCCAGAATGAATACGGGCAGGCGGTAAATCTTGATCCTGACTAAGAGCTCATATAAACCTTCCGGGAAAATATCCCAACCCATGGAATTTTTCTTCAATGTGCTGCGGCTGGAGGTATCAATAAGCATGCTCCTCAGGCCCCAGTTGGCCGGTTCCACTAAGCTGCGCGTATAATAATTTATCCCGATAAAATCCAGGGATTTAGAACGGATAAGCCGTTTGAGGAAACCAAAATTAAACCAGCGGTCACGAATATAGGCAGCGGCCATACTTCTGGGCGCCGCGTTGCACGCTACGAACGCCTGGACATTGTGGGCAACGCTGACATAAGGCGCCGGCAAATTCTCGCGGCGGTAGACATCGTGGATCAGGTGATACGCTCTTATATGCGCGCGGACAAGAGAAAGAGCCGCCGCCCTGGCCTTGAATAAAGACTTTTCCTGCGGCGGCCAGTCGCCTAAATAAAAAGAGTGATAAACATATACCATCGGCTCATTGATGGTCACCCAGAAACGCACCAAATCACCCAGGGATCTTATTACTTTTCCAACATAACGCAGGAAATATTTGGGCGAGGATCTATCCAGCCATCCGCCGCGGCGGGCAAACCATATTGGATTGGTAAAATGATGCAGTGTCACAATCGGCTCAATGCCGCGTTCTTTTAATGCGAGGATGACATCGCGGTAATGCGCTAATCCTGTCTCAGAAAATTTGCCTTCTTCAGGCTCAACACGGCTCCATTCAATGGATAAGCGGTGGGCATTGTGATGCAATTGTTTTGCCAGGTCAAAATCCTGATTGTAGAGATCATAATGGCGGCAGGCTTGGCCTGAGCGGTCCTTTAACCCCGCTCTTATCTCCCATTCCCACCAGTCGCTGTTAGAGTTTGCGCCTTCGACCTGATAGGCGGCGGTTGCGGCACCCCAATAAAAATCGCCGGGAAATTTAAACATAGGCCTCATTATATCATCATCAATAAAAAATCCCAACAAAATGTTACCCGGAATCGGGTAGCATTGCCGCCCTGAAGGCGGCTTGTTGGGATAAATACGTTACACAGCCGATAAAGGTGTGGGCTTTTTTAAGCTCCTCACCTTCTTCTGCACCCGGCAACCCAGCTGCCATATTGGTTGCGCATGCCTCACTATCCCAAAAGATCTTAAAACGGGATACGGCTTTACGCGCCAACTTCAGGCCTGTGGCTTTGCGTCCCTGCCTTTCGGCTCCCGCCACCGCTATCGTTACTGCGGGACCGCCTTTGTAAACAGCGGAGGTTTACCTTTATCGGCTAATTAAAGTATACAACAAATCCGGCCTTTTTTCAAGCCGTCTACCTTTTCTTGCTTGCCGAGTCCGCAGCCGGAGGATTTAATTGCGTGCTCAAAACAGCCCAGGTCTTGGGCCCGACTTTGCCGTCGGCTTCCAGGCTATTGGCACTCTGAAAATCCTCTATTGCCTTCTTGGTCATTTTGCCGGTTTTGCCATCAACCTCGCCTATGTAGTAACCCGCGTTCTTAAGCGCTGTCTGGATATCGCGAATGCTGGGCTTATATGGGCCGTCGGGTGGCATCGCTTCCAATTTTACCGAAGCATTAACCGGTGACGCCTGCATCAATGAAAGAGTCTTAGGCTCACTTACCTTTGTGTTTTGCGCCTGCGCCGTCACACTTGGGCCCCCCAGGGCATCTAAGGACATCGCCTCCTGATACTCATCAACGCCGGAATCTTTTTTGGCGCAACCGAACATAAAAAAACTGAAAACCCCCATGACCACCACCGCCATCAGCACATACTTCTTCATCGCCGCTCTCCTTTCTTACCGATGTACTGTAGGGGCGGGTTTTAAACCCGCCCCTACAAATCCGTGGGACAGAATACTATTCTGTCCCTACAAAAAAACATGTTTATTTTCATATATTGTAACAAAACCTTTTAAAAAATCAATCAAAAAACGCTTTGCGTGTAAAAAGACCACTAAATATCCCATATATCCGTGTAGATTGTATTTATAATAATAAAGATCGTCGCGCAGACAACGCCGCTTGCCGTGACCACAAAGGCAGCGCCCCAGGCTTGGGCAACGGAGCCTGCGATCAGGTTGCCGAAAGGCATGACCCCGGCAAAGGTGAGCAAGAAAAAACTCATCAACCTGCCGCGCAGCGCATGAGGAACCTTGATCTGCAAAAGGGTGTTGCTCAGAGCCAGGGCCAGAACACTAAAGCCGCCGGTGAAAAACAAAACAGCAAGAGAAAGCCAATACATCTTTGACATGCCGAATACGATCAGAGAAAGCGAAAAGGCTATGGAGGAAAAAACTAGCAGCCTGCCTTTATATTTAAAATCTCCCAGCCGCGCCAAAATCAGCGCACCACTTAGAGCGCCCGCTCCGCTTGCGCCGGTCAAGAACCCCAGGCCCTTGACCCCGACATGCAGAATATTATCGGCAAATATCGGCATAAGAACCACGTAAGATACGCCGAAAAGGCTGACTATGCAAACCTGGATGATCAATAGAAACAGCGCGCGGTTATTCTTTATAAAAATAACTGCTTCGTGCAGGTCTTTAAAGGCGCGGCCGGATGGCACGTTTGCAGGCAAGGCTGTCAGATTTATTACCAGCAGTGCGGCGATCACCGCCAGGAAACTTATCCCGTTTATATAAAAACATCCGCTCATCCCTACTATCGCGACCAACACACCGGCCAAAGCCGGGCCGATCATGCGCGCGGAATTAAATGCCGCCGAATTAAGCGCTATGGCGTTCATCAGATGCCGGCTGTCCACTAATTCGGCCACCACTGCCTGGCGGCTGGGCGCGTCAAAGGCCATCACTATGCCGTTTAAGAAAGCGATGAGCATGATTTGTACGGGCGTGATCAATTTCAGCTGGGTCAATACCGCCAGGATAAATGCCAGGATCATAAACGCGGTCTGGGTCCAGATCAGGATATTTTTTTTATTTTTTCTATCGGCGAGGAGCCCGCCGAACAAAGCGAGGAAAAAGACCGGGATGGAACTCAAGAATCCGACGAAACCCAGCAGGAAAGCCGAATGCGTAAGCCTAAAGATCAGCCAGCTTTGCGCGGTGATCTGTATCCAGCTGCCGACCAGGGACACCAGCATCCCCAGCCAGTATATCCTGAAGTCTCTTACTTTAAGCGAGGAAAACATTTATTTTATGATTTCAGTACTGCCTGGCGGCGGCAGGACGGACAGATGATCTTTATGCGGTCTGCGCGCTGTGGTTCACTTACTGTAGGGACAGGTTTCAAACCTATCCCTACAGGACATTGACGGGACAAACCCGCCCCTGCGCAGGCGGACGGCGGAGGGCCTTGCTGGAACGAGAGATTCAATGCCTTGAGATAAAAAAGTAAAAGTGAAGAATTGGAAAAGCAAAGCGGCCCGAGTTTGGCGGCGACCCAGACGAACTGGTCATAGGGTGCAACGGGCTCCCCGCAGCACTCACAGAGGACAAGCTCTTTTTCTATTGCCTGCCTGAGGGCTTCCCTGTTTTCAGTAACGGCCAGGTCAAATTCCCGCGAAAGCATGATTCCTTTACCAGTCAGGCAGCTAGCCTGGCAGAGGCCGCAGAATATACAGATATCCCAGTGGATAGTCAGCGTTCTTTTGGCAATTCCGCCTTTGGCCTGGTCTGTAAACTCTATGGCGCCCGTGGGGCAGACCTGCGCGCAGGCAGCGCATCCGGTACAGTCCTCTTCGTAAAAATACGGCCGGCCGCGGAAACGCTCATACGGCTTATGCTCCTTATAAGGGAAACGGGTCGTATAAGGCTTGCTAAACAGCGAAGTCAGAGCCTCTTTTAATTCACGCAGTTTTGGATACGGTATTCTTATGCCGAACATTTTTCTTTAATAGTAGCGCCAGCGCTCCCGCGGCCAGATCCAGCGGGAAGACGAGTGCTACTACGATCCCCTTTACGATATAGGCGCATATTTTAAAAAATATATTCACCAGGTTATAAAAATCCAGCCCCTCAAAACTAACGAGACGATAAAATTTCTTCAGCCAGAAACCCTGTTCAACGGACTTGTAGAATTCCGTGCCCGGGAAGCCCGGGCCGTAATCCGGCGGCTCACCGCCCATAAAACTAGAATCTCGGCGCAGATTTTTTTTACTTTGGATGCGCAGCACGATAAAACCAATGAATAACGCCAGGCTCAAAACCATTAAAGCGGCAACAGAACCCCAGCCGGTGATAAAACTGATTTGGCGGCCCATCCACGGCTCAAAGACCCCCTTGAGAAACAGGTTCGGCACAAGCCCCAGCAATACGCAAAACCCGCTTAAGACAACCAGGGGCAATTTCATGCTCCACGGCGCATCCTCAACCGTATGTGTGCCTTTGCTGTTGTCCTGCCCCAGAAAAACGCAGTAGATAACCTTGGTGAAACTGGCCAGTGTTAGAATGCTACCGAACATTGCCGCTGTCAAAGCAAATATGAAGATCAATCGCAGCAGCAGGCCCTGCGCACTGGAAAAACCGGCCAATACCGACGAATAAAGCAGCCATTTTGAAACAAAACCGTTAAAAGGCGGTATCCCTGAGATGGATAAAGAAAAAATCAACGCGCAGCAGAAAACCAGCGGCATAAACTTTGCCAGGCCCCCGAGCTTATCAAGATCAAAAGTATTTTTTCTCTCTGCTACTGCCCCGCCTGAAAGAAACAATCCGCTTTTGTACAAGGTATTGTTGAGCATATGAAATAGCCCGGCTGCCACACCGATAGCGGTACCTGTGCCGAACCCCAGCACCATATAACCGGCCTGGCTGATGCTGTAAAATGCAAGGAGCCGCCTCAGGTCGTGCTGGACTAAAGCCATCATCCCCGCCACAACAATGGTAATGCTGCCGGATGCCAAAAGTAACCCCAGGGCGAAATCATTAAGCACAAAGAAATCCGTGCAGACCCTGGCCAGTAAATATATTCCGAGTAATTTATCCAGGGATGCCGGCAGAATCGCCATTGATGGGATAGGCGCCTCCTGTGCCACATCCGGCACCCAGGTATGCAAAGGCATGCATCCGGCCTTGGCAAAAGCTCCGGCAAGCATCAGGATGAAACTCGCCCAATTTAGCGGCTTGTCCAGGGCAAGGCCAAGGCCTTCAGGCATAATCGCCGAGCCACTGGAATATATATATAGTGCCGCGCCGAGAAGAAAACTGAAATTTCCGAATCCGACGATAGAAAGCGCCTTGCCGGCACTACGGCCAGCGCCCAGAAGAGCGTATAACAAAGCCAGCGTGGCCCCCCAGGAAAAAACCATGGTGATAAAATCCGCGGAAAGTGCCACAAGATTGGAAAAAGCCACCAGCGCCAAAAGATAAGAAAAATAAACCCGGCTGGATTTAACCCGCGCAGACGCCGTGGAATATAAAGCGATTAAAAAACCGAAGAGATTTATCAGGACCAGAATGAAACCGGAGAGCCGATTTGCCCCAAGGATGGCGCTGTAGTCAACAAAGACCTTTATCGCAGCCGCCGCCGGAAGCCTGGCGCAGATAAAGACGGAACAAACAAACGCCGCAAGTAACGCCGCAAGAGCGGTCTTATGTCTTATGCCGGCTCGCTTTATCAATAAAAGCGCTGCCGCGGTAAGCATAGGAAGAATAAATAATAAGAATAAGCAGGATTTCATATTTTAATAAATATGCGCAGGAAACCAAAGGACATGCCGGGTAGCAAACCTAACACCAGAATCAACCCCGCAATAAACAAAACTATAATATCGGCGAAATTCGGCCTGTCCTGCCAGATACAGGCGGCCGCCTCTCCGAGAAAAACTTTGTTAAACAGGCGCACCAGATAAAATAAGGTAAACAGCGCACCGGCTACGGCCATGGCCTCAAGAGCAATATGCCCTTCCTGGACCGAGGCCATCACATTCATTAATTTAGGCCAAAACCCTAAGAAAGGCGGAATACCAACGATAGAAAAGGCACATATTAAAAAACCCGCCGCCGTATAAGGCATGTACTTGATAAGCCCCCCCAGCTCGTCGGCATTCTTTTTGCCTGTTCTTTGGATGACCCGGTCAACGCACAAAAATAACCCGCTTAAGGCAAGCGCTTGCGCGGCAAGATATACCAGGGCCGAGCGAAACGAAACATCGCTGCGGCTGGATAATGATAACAGGATGTATCCGAACTGGCTAAAGGCGCAAAAAAAGATTATTTTTTTGATATCACGGGCAAGCCAGGCAAAAGCCGCTCCGCTAAACAAAAGTACTACACCGGCACAGGCGGTAATTTCAAAAAATAACGCCGGATCGCTGAAAGTCATCAGGAACACCCTGGCAAAAATATAAGCGCTCAAGCAAGTCATCACACCGGTGCCCAAAAATACGGCTTGCGGCAAAGCGGCTTGCCAGGCCAATCCGCGAGCGGATAAATACGCGGCTTGAGCCGTCTTCAATAATAATGCCAGGCATAACAAGAAGGCGATAAATATGTTCAGGGGCCTTGCGGCAAGAAGGCCCAATTGCAGGGTAGAGTTATTGGAATAAATATAAACCAGGCTGATCACGATCAAGATCAAGCTAAAATAGGAAACAAAGAGATTCTTTATTTTAAATTTCAGTTCTTCCTGGCCATAAACTCCGGCCTCGATTAAAACGCAAAGTGCGGCGATCTCCAGGAAGAAAAACAACAGTATCAGGTTCGCGGAAAATAACGCGGCTACAACCGCCCCGCAAAACAGCGACATCCAGGCGTAAAAATGTTTTTTCTCCAGCAGCTCCTGCGCCTGGGTAAGCGAAAACAAACAGATCAGTAAACCGCAAAAAGAAAAGACCAGCGCGACAAACGTGCTTAAGCCGTCGGCGGAAAAAGATATATCCAGCCAGCGGCTGAAATCCATCTGGATGGAAACCTGCCGGCCTGTGCTCATGCCGCGGCTAAGGCTTACCGCCAGGCCTGATTCCAGCGCAAGCACCCCGGTCAAAATATAGGGCCGCATTTTTTTAGGCAGAACCAGCGCTGCCAGCGCTCCGATAAAAGGTATGATCAGTATTAAAAATAAAGGGTTCATTTTTTCAACTTTAAAAGATTACGCGATATTTTCTTGGTGTGGTAATATATCGCCGCGGTAAAATCCAGCATATTTAAAAACATATTACAGGAAAAAGGGCTGCAGACGCCATCAAGCATCCTGCGGTTATGGTTAGCGCGATAAATATCTACCAGGCTGTCAATGTGTTCCTGGCTCCTTAAGACTTCCTGGACCATTTCAAAAGAACCCTTATCCAAGGCAAAGACCACTTCCCGCAAAGCGCTTTCCGTCTTGTGAAAGAGTTCCTCGTATTCCTTGACCCCCTCTTCGCTAAAGAGTAATTTCTCCTCTATTTTGATTTCAACGCGTTCCAGGATATCCTTGCAATAGTCGCCGATCAACTCCAGGTCTCCGACCACATCGGCCAGGACCATGGCCTGGGCTTTTTCCTCTTCGTTTGCGGCGCGGCCGAAGGCCACGAGGTCAGCGGTGATCTCTTTTTCCGCGGAGTTCAGGCCCTCATCAAGTTTTAAGGTCTCGGCCAAGAGATCAAGGTCATGCTCCATAAAAACCTTGAAGCTCATCTGCCACATCTTTAGGGCGAGTTTTGCCATTGCCGCCAATTTTATCCTTGCGCTATTGAGGTCTGCCATCGCTAAGCTCCCGTTTTAGCTTCTCCGTCTTTTCCTGGGACAACTTTATCAGATCCCAACCGTTCATTATTTTTTTATCTTCGGGGCCGGACAGCACAGCCACTCTCTCTGTACAGCAATAACAGGGATCCACCGCGGCCAGTGTTATGGTAGCGTCGGAAATTGTGCCGCCAACGCAGGAAACTTTGTTGGAGGCCACATTCATAAAACTGGGGGCGCGGATCTTATGCCGGACCGGACGGTTGGTGCCGTCGCTTAATACGTAATGGAAACATTCTCCGCGCGGGGCTTCTACTCTGCCGATGCCATTTCCCGCGGGGATATCCTTAATATTGGCATCAATTTCCCCCTTGGGAATTTTATCCAGGCACTGCCTGATAATACTGGCACTCTCGTATAGTTCCAGGACCCTGCACATGGTCTTGGCATAAATGTCGCCGTCAATTTCTATGATCACATTCCAATCCAGGCGGTCAAACACACCATAGGGCTCGTCCCTGCGCACGTCAATGTTGACCCCCGATGCCCTGGCTGTCGGACCGACGAGACAAAAATCAATCGCCTGCTGTTTAGTTAAGGTACCCACGCCTTTAAGCCTCGCCTTAATCACCGGGTCATCGCTTAGTGCCCCGCGGAAGAGGTCCAGCGCGGGTGCCAGCTCATCGAGCATCTTTTTTAACGCAGGTATATCCTCGTCTTTGATGTCGCGCCGAACGCCGCCGATCTTATACATCGCGTAATTATTGCGGTTGCCCGTGGTCATTTCAAACATATCCAGCACCGGCTCGCGGTATTTCCAGGCCCACATCCAGACGGTATTATACCCGATAAAGTGGCCGGCAAGGCCCAGCCATAACAAATGGCTGTGTATCCTTTGCAGTTCATCTATGATGGTGCGGATATATAACGCGCGCTCAGGCACAATGTTTATCTCGCCGCCCAGGATATCTTCCATAGCCAGGACGTAAGCATAAGGATGGCTTGAGGAACAGATACCGCAAATGCGTTCCACCAGATAGGGCACCTGGTCAAAATGCTTTGATTCAGAAAGTTTCTCAATGCCGCGGTGGTTGTAGCCGATAATAATATCAATGTCCACGACATTTTCGCCGTCAACGTAAAGCTGAAAAAATTCCGGCTCTTCCTGAAGGGGATGATACGGGCCTATGGGGACAATAACTCTATGCGACATATCTAACCTATCTATCCTTTCTGCCTGAGCGGATAATCTTCTTTAGGCCAATCGTCGTCTAAAAGCAGGCGCTTGAGGTTGGGGTGGCCGGCAAAATCTATGCCCATCAATTCCCAGATCTCGCGCTCCATCCACTCCGCGCCCGGGAATATGTTTGTGATCGCGTCAACCCGCGGGTGTTTCTTATCCGTAAGCAGCACCTTAACCGTATAGAATTCACCCGCCGGATCCCAACTGAAATGATAGAGCAGTTCAAACCCCTGCGGCGTATCGATCGCCGTAGCCGTAGAAAAACGCAGGCCCAGCTGGCGGAACATGAACTCTACCGTCTCTATAAGGTCCTCTTTTTTTATAGTAAAATATATCCTGCGCGTGGATCTTTCGTCCCAGACAACTATCTTTGCGCCCAACCTTTCCTTGATCTTATCTCTTATGTTCATAGATTATTCAGCCCCAAAAGATTCTGTGGGGACAGCATAATATGCTGTCCCCACAAATACATTAACGTTTCCCTTCTCTTATCTTATTTACCAGCTTTACGATACCTGCGATCATCGCCTCTGGTTTCGGCGGGCAGCCGGGAATATACAGATCCACCGGAAGAATTGCGTCCAATGAATCCCTGACATTGTAGCTGAACCTGAACATGTGCCGCGAAAGAGCGCACTGCCCCACTGCCACCACGATACAGGGCTTGGGTGCTTGCTCATATATTTTTTTCATCCGCGGCACGGATTTCCTGTTCATCGCCCCGGTAATAATCAACGCGTCAGCGTGCCTCACCGAGCCCACCAGCTGAATACCGAAACGCTCAAT
>JAUYEC010000131.1 GCA_030691585.1 Candidatus Omnitrophota bacterium | reverse complement strand
TGTTTTCATGGCCACCCGTCCGCTTTCAATGCGGGAAATATCCAGCAGGTCGTTAATGAACCCGACGAGTTCGTCGCTGCGTAGGTTGATCTTTTCCAGCCGCTGGCGCGCCTCTTCAGGGATGGCCCCGAGCTTTCCACTGATTAAAATCGCGGCGTAGCCTTTTATGGCGGTGAGCGGTGTCCTTAGCTCGTGGGAAACGCTGGATACGAAATCGCTTTTCCTGTTGCTGATTTTCTTGACTTCTTCCAGCGCTTGGCTCAACTGATGCGTCCTGACTTCTACTTTCTTTTCCAATTCCTGCTGGGAATTCCAGATCTGTTCAAAGAGGCGGGCGTTATCCAGCGCCTGGGCGAGCTGGTTAGCCAGGATAGTAATAAGTTCTTCGTCCCCTTCGTTTATCGTAGTCTCCAGGTTGTTTGTCCCGGTAAAAAGAAAACCTTTGTTGGCCTCTTTGGAGAGGATCGGGGCGATGATGAAGGAACTGAGGTTAAAATCTTTTGTTATCGCCTGAGCCGTTGTTTGATCCAGCATGGAAGAGACCGAGGATATGGTTTTGCCTTTTTCGATTACCGAGAGATAATCGGTTTTATCCCTGTCCACACTGGAGAGGATCGCCGGAGCCTCATCGTCCGAAAAACCGATAGCTACCTTAAGCATAAACTTTTTTTCGGCGCCGTTCCACATAAAGCCGCACATTTTTTCAAAACCCAGTTCCGGAAGATGGACAGTTTCCTCTATGTTTTTAAAGATCTGGCCTTCTTCCAGGGTGGTGCTGATGGCCTGAGAAAGTTTCTGCAGGGCGTAGAGGCCGTGCATTTTTTTATCCAGCTCTTCCTGTGTTTTATTGAGTTCAAGGTCGGTGCGGATGATCAGCTTTGCCTGTTCATCCATCTCATCCAGTGATTTTTGCAGATTGTCGGCTTTAGCCTGGGCCGCCCTTATTTTTTCCATCTTACCGATCAGCGACATGCTCAAGACGATAACGGTAATAAGGCCGCCGACGCCGAAGAGAGTGATTAAAAATTCGCTCATAATCCCGCTTTAGCCTCCCATGGTAAGGATAGTGATGCTTTGATTATGAAAATGCGCTTTACCATAGTAGTCGAAGGTTTTTAGAGGCGCTTGCTCGCCGTAAGTATATAGCCCGATTACACGGGTATCTTTATCTAAGCCGTTCTTTATGATCTCCAGTTCCTTAGTTGCTTTTCTGCCCAGCAAGGTATGCCGGGAAGCGGAATCAAATATCAATGCCAGGTTTATGCTGTGGCCCTCCATGCCCGAGCGTGCTTCTTCCAATGCCTGGCGTGTGGCATCGAGGCAGGATTCTTCCGTGCCGATCATCAGCTTTATCATGCTTTTTTCCGGCACACTTCCCGCAAATACTATCGCGCCGTCCTCGTCTACAGAGAAGATATTCCTCAAGAGGTATTCTTCTTCTTTGCTTTGGTATATTCCTATCGGATACAATATGGAAATACGCTTGAGCTCAAGTTGTAATTTATTCAGGTCGCAGCCGAAATATTCCTTATAAACATTAACCGCCGGCTCGTCGTCTATCTCGTAAACGGTATTACCGGTGGATCTAGTGACCCGGCGCGGTTTGCCTATGGCTTTCCATCCGTGTTTTGTGCCGAACCCGAAACTCAATTTACCGCCCCAAAGGATGGAGCATACGGCATAATTGAGCGCTTCTTTATTAAAATAAACATAAGTTTTTTTAAACGACAGATCGTCGGACGCGGAGCCCCCGACAATAGGGAAACTTGTCCCCAGGCGCTCCTGCAAGCCGCCAAGCAGGAGGGACCCGTCGCGCATCAGGCCGTCGGAAAAGATCAGCGCAAGGTCCCGGCGGGCATTATGGAAGCCGTTTAACAGTTGTCCGCCCAGCTCATTGGCTGCTCCGGCGATTGTTGAGGGGGTTAATTCTCTGGCACAGGCGGTACTAAAATAGATATTTTCCGGCAGGGATAGTAACGTCACGGCGATGGCATATTTGAATATGCCCTTATCGGTAATCACCGCCAGGCTGCTGGCGCCGGCCAATGCCGCGGCCCCTGATACTTCGCTGATCAGTTTTATGACGTCCGGACGGGCAAATTCGATAGAGCTAAAAACCAGCGCCAGGTCAACCTTTTTCCCGTGTAAACCCAGCATTGCCTCTTTTACGGCAATATGCGCGGCCCTGATGGGATCTTTATCGGAGCTTATGCCCGTGCTTGTCTCTATAGCCATCAATAATGCAGGTGTTTGCGCTCCACCCTGAAATCATAACATATTATCCGGAAGGGTCAACAGAATTTAATTGACCGGCAAGGCACTTTGTATTAGAATAGCGACAAATATAGTACGGTGCCATCGTTTGATTATATGTAGGGGCGGGTTTAAAACCCGCCCCTACAATGGAGCCTGGGGTTATTTGGCCCCATCGTCAAAGTCAAATGAGCGCATAACTTATGGAGCCCCTGATTAGATGTCGGCGACATAAGTTATATGCGCGAATTTGATCCTCCGTAGCCCATAAGGTCTATTACTTCCTATTCAAAGGGCGAAGGAGGACCTGCAAATAAATTTTGTTTCCCATATGGCGCTATCGTCTAGCCCGGTCTAGGACACCAGCTTCTCAAGCTGGGTACACGAGTTCAAATCTCGTTAGCGCTACCAGATTGGTTTCAGGCAGAGAAATATGCCGGCGGATATATTGAGGCTGCGCCTTAAGGCCAAAAAGTATGCGGGAGCTTACGAAAAATGAAAAACTCAAAAATGCCGTAGATTTATTTCTGATCAGTTTTCTAGCGCTCTATTTTGAGATTCTCTTTATCCGCTGGATCCCCTCCAGTATCCAGATCACCGCTTTTTTTACCAACATAGTCTTGATCGCCTCTTTCCTCGGCCTTGGAACGGGCTGTCTCCTTTCAAAGATCAAATTCAAGCTTATAAATATCTTTCCTTCTTTGGTGTTAGGATGCATCTTGCTGGTCTTCGCGTTAAAAAAGGTAAATATCTCTACGGAATTACTGCAGGGAGAGATCCTTCGCGGATTCTACGCCGCTAAAGGAATAAACTTTTTTTTTATTATCGCCGCCCTTTTTTGCTTTATCTCCTTACTTTTTGTGCCGTTAGGGCAGCAATTAGGGATCAATTTAAAATCATTTCCGCCGCTGACGGCTTACTCCCTTAATATTTTAGGCGGTATTGCCGGCGTTGCGGTGTTCTCTTATGTTTCGTTTCTTGAGATCAAGCCTTTTTGCTGGTTCATCATAGGCCTTTGCGCGGCCCTGTGGTTTGTTATGAGGCCCGTTAAGACATTACTTTTAAATATAGGGATCTGCTTTTTGATAATTTATGCGGTGTCCCTGGTGGACCCGGCTTCATACTGGTCCCCGTATCAAAAAATAGATATTGAACCCATTCTTTATTCCCGCAGCGATAAACCGCGGGATTTCTGTATTTCCATAAATAATACTCAGCTGCAATTCGCGCTTGACTTAAGCGAGGGGCACGTGATAAAGGCCCCGTATTTAAAACATTATAAAGCGATTTATGAATTTCCGTACACGCTGTTCAAGCCTGAGAATATCCTGGTTTTGGGGGCCGGTTCGGGTAACGATGTCTCCGCTGCCATTCGTAACGGGGCAGAGGAGATCGACGCCGTCGAGATAGACCCGTTTATAGCGCGATTAGGGCGCGGCCTGCATCCCGAGAAACCATATCTGTCGCCGAATGTGAATGTATTTGTGGACGACGCCCGTTCTTTTATCCGCAGAACGGATAAAACCTACGATCTTATTACCTTTGGCTATCTTGACGCGCACAGGGTCTTGTCGCAATTCTCAAGCGTGCGCATGGACAATTTTATTTATACATTAGAAAGTTTTTCGGATATTAAGAAACGGCTCAAACCGGGCGGGCACGTTGTTTTGACTTACCTGGGATTCCGCCGATGGATCGAAGAAAAGTTATTTTTCGGGCTCAAGGAGGTTTTTGGCGAGGATACCGCGGCGGTTAGAACGACCACTTATAATCCGAATGATACGATCATCCTGATCGCAGGCACAGGCGCCCGGAGGTTGGCATTGCCCGAATCCCCGTATTTTAAATTTGATCGGACCTTTACGGGAACAGGGTCGTTTATTTCAGATGATTGGCCGTATCTCTATCTCAAACATAGAGGCATCCCGCTTCATTATCTCGTTATCCTGTTGTTTGTATTGTTTTTTTCGCACTGGATGATAAATAAGGCGGCTAAGCTTACCCGGAAACAATTTAACGCGCACTTTTTTTTCCTGGGGGCGGGATTTCTTCTCTTGGAAACGGCCAGCATCACCCGCTTTGCCTTGCTCTTTGGCGGCACCTGGCTTGTTAATTCCGCCGTGTTTGTTTCCATAATGATAATGATCCTCTTTGCTAATACTGTTGTCGCCAAACGCCGGGACATTAATATCAATGTTGTTTATGCGTTACTTTTGGGCTCGATCTTTATTAATTGGCTGATAAAACCCGGCGCTTACTTGTCATTCAATCATACCCTTTCGGCGGTTTTCTCATCGGTTATAATGTCATTGCCCTTGTTTTTTTCCGGCATTATTTTTGCGAGTTCTTTTAAGAAAGCCGGTGATATAGCCGTAGTATTCAGCTGCAATCTTTTGGGCGCGGTCGCCGGCGGTTTATGCGAGTATATATCTATGTGGAGCGGGTTTAATTTCTTGTATTTGGTCGCGATGGGAATATATCTTTTGTCTTTTTTAAACAAAAGCGATCCGGGGGCTAGCCGATGACAAAATGGCAGGCGGGAATATCAGTAATTGCTGCTATTGAAATTTTCACAGGCGGCATTACCTTGATCGCGGTGGCAATGAGCCTGATTTTAGGAAGATCAACTAAACCTTTTGAGATCCTTATATTCGTATTGGCCACATCGAGCATATCTTGCGGCTTAGGCGCCGGTTTATTGCGGCGCAGCCTCACCAGCTATCACCTTTTACTCTTTTTTTCCTTTATAATAATTTTGAGCAAGGTTTTAATTTTTGCTAAGATAATCACTCTAA
>JAUYEC010000186.1 GCA_030691585.1 Candidatus Omnitrophota bacterium | reverse complement strand
TTTAAAGTCCCAACGGGGAAATTACGCTGCTTTAAGACACGCAGCATCTCCACCCCCACTGCGCCAACGCCGACCACCGCTACGTTATATTTTGATTTTTTTCTCATAATGACCTCACGACTAAATCTCCTACTTCGCTGGTCGAATACCCCATCTTTCCGGCTGCGAGAGATTTTAATTTCGTCCTCACGATCCTGATCACTGAATCTTCAACGGCAACGCCTGCTTTTTCTTCGCCGATATTCTCCAGCAACATCCCAATGGCGCAAATCGCGGCCAAAGGATTTATTACGTTTTTTCCCGTATATTTCGGCGCTGAGCCGCCGATAGGCTCAAACATCGATACGCCTTCGGGGTTGATATTCCCTCCGGCAGCTATTCCCATGCCGCCCTGGATCATAGCGCCCAGATCGGTAATAATGTCCCCAAACATATTGTCGGTGACGATAACATCAAACCATTCCGGGTTCTTGACGAACCACATAGTGGTTGCGTCAACATGCGCGTAATCCGTGGTGATATCAGCATATTCCTTTGCCACCTCATTAAACGTCCTCTGCCAAAGGTCCCAGGCATAGGTCAGCACATTGGTCTTTCCGCAAAGAGTCAGCTTCTTTCTCCTGTTTCTTTTGCGGCAATATTCAAAGGCATAGCGGATACAACGCTCGACACCTTTGCGCGTGTTATAAGAAATTTGTGTCGCGACTTCATCCTTTGTGCCTTTTTTTTGGAACTCACCCATACCTTTATACAGGCCTTCGGAATTTTCGCGCACCACCACAAAATCAATATCTTCCGGTTTTTTGTCCTTTAGGGGGCAGAATACCGGATTATAAAGTTTTACCGGCCGCAGATTGATATACTGGTCCAGCGAAAAACGCAACTTAAGCAAAACACCGGTCTCGAGTATCCCCGGCTTTACATCGGGATGGCCGATAGCTCCCAGGAATATCGCTGAATATTTTTTTAATTCGGCGATATCAGCGTCTTCTAAGGTCTTGCCGGTCTTTAGAAACCGCTCTCCGCCGAAATCAAATGTTTTGCTCTCGTATTTAAAACCAAATTTTTTGCTCGCCGCCTCAAGGACTTTCAGGCCCTCGCGGACCACTTCCGGCCCGGTCCCGTCTCCGGGAATAACCGCTATCTTATACATATTTCCCTCGTTAGCTTTCTGCTATGAATTTAATCGCGTTCTTGAGCAGGATCAAGCTCCTGCCTTTTTTCCCGATTTTATTGCCGGCGTACAAACGGAAAGAGCGCATATGGCTGTGCCCTTGGAATTCGGCATCTGTTACCACGATAAAGGCCTCTTTGGAGTCATTAAAGAAATCTATGACCCTTTCGCCGGGATTGATATGAATATTACCTGCGATGCAGGTGCCGTCGCGCAAAAAAACAGAAACCCTGCGAACTTCCTTTTCCACGAGCATGTTAAACCCCCTTCTTTTTTCCGGCTACAAGCCAGTTCATCAATCCGCCGTCTAAAACTATATCTTGAAGAAAATCAGGGAAGGGTTGCGTCTTATAGACGGAACCTTGAGTAAGATTCTTTACTGCACCCGCCGCCAGGTCGATCTCCAACTCGTCGCCTTCGTTAATCTTTTTTGCATCGGGCGATTCCACAAAAGGCAAACCGATATTAATGGAATTACGGAAGAATATCGCCGCGAAGCTCTCTGCGACCACCGCATGGATCCCGCAGCCTTTAACGGCGAGCGGAGCATGTTCTCTTGATGAACCGCAGCCGAAATTCCTGCCGGCAACAATAATATCACCCGGCTTAACACTTTTCAAAAATCCGGGCTTAATACTTTCCAGGCAATGAGCTCCCAGTTCCTTAGGATCAGTGGAAACCAGGTACTTAGCCGAAATTATATCATCGGTATTTATGTCGTCGCCTAATTTATGAACTCGTCCCTTGATAATCATATTCTTATAATTACGGTTACGTTATTCGGTTAGGGTAACGATGCCCATTTTGTAGTTCGTCGTCCGTCTTTCGTCGTCCGTACCGCGTAGTTTAACGATATACGAAATACGAACGACGGAAGACGAATACCGATACGGGCTTCGTAACCGTTACCGTTACCTAATCTCCTCCGGATGCGTGATCCGCCCCGTTACCGCCGATGCCGCGGCTACCGCCGGATTTGATAAATAGACAAACGACTGCGGACTGCCCATGCGTCCGATAAAATTACGGTTTGTGGTGGCAAGCGCCGTCTCGCCTTCAGTCAACACTCCCATGTGCCCGCCAAGGCAGGGCCCGCAAGTCGGCGTGGAAAATATTCCCCCTGCCTTGACAAAAATCTCCGCCAGGCCTTCTCTTACCGCCTGAAGATATATCTTCTGCGTCGCCGGAATAATGATCAACTTTAAACCGGAGGCTGCCTTTTTACCTTTTAATAATTTCGCGGCAATCCTCAGATCGGATATCCTGCCGTTAGTGCAGGAGCCAATGACTACCTGGTCAAGCTGAACTCTGCTTAGCTGGCTAACCGGCTTAACGTTACTGGGCAGGTGCGGGCAAGCCACCTGCGGCTCCAGGCCCGAAATATCCCAATCGTAGGTTTTTTCGTAAACAGCATCTTTGTCCGATTTATAATATTTCGAACGACGGACGACGGACGACGGACGACCAGACAGATATTGTTTAGTAATAGCGTCCGGCTCGATTATCCCCGCGCGCGCCCCGGCCTCAATAGCCATATTAGACATAGTAAAACGGCCGTCCATTTCTAATTTAGAGATCACCGGTCCGCAAAACTCCATCACCTTATAGGACGCCCCCTCGACACCGATCTGCCCGATGGTATAAAGAATCAGGTCCTTGCCGCCGCACCACTTATTAAGCTTACCTTTATATATGAACCGCACACTCGGCGGGACCTTGAGCCAAACCTTGCCGTCGGCAAACGCGCGCGCCAGGTCGGTTGAACCAACGCCCGTGGAATAAGCTCCCATTGCCCCGTAGGTACAGGTATGCGAATCAGCGCCGATGACCAAGGCACCGGGCCCGACTAATCCCATTTCCGGCAGCAGCGCGTGCTCAATACCCATACAGCCGATCTCAAAATAATTTTTGATGCGCTGCTCTTTGGCAAAATCTGCCAACATTTTGCAATTGTTGGCGCTGCGTAGGTCCTTAGCCGGGGCAAAGTGATCGGGCACAAGCGCTATTTTGTTACGGTCAAAAACTTTTGTAAAACCCGCTTTCTTAAACTCCACGATAGCAAGGGGCGCCGTAATATCGTTACCCAGGCAAAGGTCGACCGAGGCTTCGATAAACTCGCCCGGCTTTATACTTTCCCTGCCGCTGTGAGCCAGTAATATTTTTTCCGCTATTGTATAGCCCATATCTAATTATACAATAAGTTCCGTGGGACGTCCGTTCGCTTCGCTCACTGGGACGTGGGACGTTGGACGTAAAACCAAAGTCAAAATCGTAATTTAGAACCTATATTGAATACCACGTTTATTTATCTTTTGAATTTACGTCCTACGTCCTAGCGACCCGCCACGTTTTTTTGGCGGGGAGCGGACGTCCTACGTCCTACGGAACAGATCGACCCTGATCATTTATTTAATCCTTGAACCTTCTAACGATAAGGCTGGCATTATGCCCGCCGAATCCCAGGGAATTTGACATGCATACTTTGATATTGACAGAACGCGCGGTGTTGGGCACATAATCGAGGTCACAATCAGGATCGGGGTATTCATAATTTATGGTAGGCGGCACGACTCCGTCTCTAATAGCAAGGCAGCAAGCGACAAACTCGACGCCTCCTGCGGCACCCAAAAGATGGCCGGTCATTGATTTAGTTGATGATATCATAACTTTTTTAGCCTGCGCGCCAAAGGCATTTTTTATAGCGATGGTCTCGATCTTGTCGTTTAGTTTCGTGGAAGTACCGTGCGCGTTGATATAATCTATGTCGCCAGCATTGATCCCGGCGTCTTTGATCGCCATTTTCATCGCCCGGGCAGCGCCGTGCCCTTCGGGGTCCGGAGCGGTCATGTGATAAGCATCACAAGACATACCATAACCGACGATCTCAGCAATAATTCCGGCTTTTCTTTTTCTGGCATGCTCCAGGGTCTCCAAAATTACCAGGCCGCACCCTTCGCCCATTACAAAACCATCACGTTCGCGGTCAAAAGGACGGCTGGCCTTCCCCGGATCATCATTCCTGGTAGAAAGCGCTTTTAAGGCGCAAAATCCGCCTACTCCGGTGGGAACGATGCAGCTTTCCGTGCCGCCGCAGACCATCACATCGGCATCGCCGCGTTCAATGATGCGAAATGCATCCCCGATCGCATGCGATCCCGAAGCGCAGGCAGTGGCCACGCAGGAATTCGGGCCCCTTAGCCCGAAATTGATCCCCACCTGTCCCGCGGCTTCATTAACGATCAGCATGGGAATAAGAAAAGGCGACATCCGCGACGGCCCTTTTTCCAGCATGATCTTATGCTGGACCTCAATAGTATGCAAACTGCCGATACCTGAGCCGATAAGGACACCTATGCGGTCACGGTCTTCGGCATCTAAAACCAAGCCCGAAGACTCAATGGCTTCTTTGGCGCTGGCCACGGCGTACTGGCCGAATTTATCCATACGCCTGACGTCTTTAGTGGTCATGCCGTAGGCGGCCGGATCAAATCCCTTGACTTCTGCTGCGATGCGCGAATCAAACAGCGCCGGATCAAACGTAGTCAAAGGGCCCACGCCACTCAAGCCGTCTTTTAAAGACTGCCAGAAAGCGCTGACTCCGTTACCAACCGGAGAAATAATACCCAAACCTGTGATTACTACCCTATTTTTTTTCATATTAGTAACACCTGTAGGGGCGGGTTTTAAACCCGCCCCTACAATTAATGCGTTCCATTGTAGGGACAATCTGCCAGCAGGCAGGAAATCCCGACGTTTTAAACGAATATAAACAAGGATCGAAAGTCGGGATAAAACTTACCCCGCTCATAAGCAAACGGGCGGGGTAAGAAACCTCGAGCATCTATATTTTGTAGGACCTATTTATTCGTTGTCTTTTCTTCAATGTACTTCACCGCGTCCGCGACGGTGGCGATCTTCTCGGCATCTTCGTCGGGTATCTCAATGCCGAACTCCTCTTCTAAGGCCATAACCAACTCTACCGTATCCAGAGAATCAGCGCCCAGGTCATCGACAAAGGATGCCTCGGGTGTCACCTCTTCGGGCTTTACTCCTAATTGTTCCGCTATAATTGACTTAACCTTATCTTGAACTGCCATTCTTTTTTCCTCCTTGTTATTAAAACGTCATGCCATAACCATACCGCCGTCAACCACGATCGTCTGGCCGGTAATGTAGGCGGACTCAACTGATGCCAGGAACACACATACCGCTGCCACGTCTTCCGGCTTGCCGAACCGCCCCAGGGGAATAGCCTCCTTCATCTTATTCTTTATCTCCTCAGGAAGCTTGTCTGTCATTTCGGTCTGGATAAACCCCGGAGCCACCGCGTTGACGTTTATATTGCGGCTGGATAATTCTTTGGCGGCTGTTTTTGTCAGAGCGATGATGCCTGCTTTTGAAGCTGAATAATTAGCTTGTCCAGGGTTGCCTATAATACCGATTATAGAGGCAATACTGATGATCTTGCCGGAACGCTGTTTTATCATCGGCCGGGACACTGCCTTAATGCAATTGAATGTCCCGCCTAAATTTACGCTTAAAACAGCATCCCAGTCCTGCTGGCTCATCCTAAGCATCAAACCGTCCTTAGTGATACCAGCGTTGTTAACTAATATATCAACCTTTGTAAATTTGTCAAGAATTTTGTTTAAAGCGGCTTCTGTATCGGAAAAGTTGGTCACGTCGAACTTAAGCGCCAGCGCTTTTCTGCCTAAACCTTCAATCTCAGCGGCAGTTTTCTGGGCAAGCTCCAGGTTTACATCGCCAATCGCGATATCCGCTCCTTCTTGCGCGAAAGCCAAGGCAATGGCGCGGCCTATACCCCTTGCCCCTCCCGTTACCAAAGCTACTTTATCCTTCAATAACATTTAGCCCTCCAAAAAGTATCTGTAGGGACAGGTTTAAAACCTGTCCCTACAGGCTAAGGATGTCTTCTTTCTTCTCTATATTTACCACAACAGCTTCAGGATCTATGCGCCACATCAGGCCCTTTAGAACTTTACCCGGGCCGAATTCATAAAATTTATCTACACCCTGCGAGAGCATGTACTGCACCGACTCCACCCACCTCACCGGCTTGTACAACTGATAGACCAGGTTTTGCTCTATCTCTGCAGCCTTAGATTGCGTTGACGCGGTATAGTTGGCGATTACCGGTACAAGCGGAGCCGAAATCACAGTATTTTGCAGGGCCTGCTTTAATTCCGCGGAGGCCTCAAGCATAAGCGATGAATGAAACGCGCCACTTACTTCTAATTCGATCACCCGCTTTGCCCCGGCTTCAACGCATAATTCAGAGGCCTTGCCTACTGCCTCCTTGTTCCCGGAAATAACGATCTGGCCGGGAGCATTTATATTGGCGATCTCAGCGCCCGATTTTAAACAAATATCTCTTATTTTTTCAATGTCAAGATCCAGAACCGCGGCCATGGTACCGGGATGCCGGCGCGTGGCCTCATCCATGATCTCGGCCCTAATTCTCACCAGCTTCAGTCCCGCCTCAAAAGAGAATGTTCCTGCAGCACACAAAGCCGAATACTCACCCAGGCTAAGGCCCGCCATAAACTTAACCCTTAACCCTTGACCCTCTTGCCCCGAGCGGCCTGTGGCCAGCGAAGTCGAACCAAGTCGAGGGGTGACCCTGGCTTTAAACGCTTCAAAGGCCGCTATGCTTACCGTCAATATGGCCGGTTGACAATTCTGTGTTTTAGTCAATTCTTCCGGGGGGCCTTCAAAACATAGGCGAGTTAAGGAAAACCCCAGCACTTTATCCGCTTTATCAAAGATAGCGCGGCTTTCCGGGAACGCTTCATAAAGATCCTTGCCCATGCCAGGGTACTGGCTGCCCTGGCCGGTAAAAAGATATGCTGGGCCCTGGTTTACCATTTGATCACACAGGCGCCCCAAACCAGGCCCGCGCCAAAGGCATCCAAAAGCACTATGTCGCCCTTTTTGACGCGGCCCTCTTTGACCGCCTCGCATAAGGCTGTCGCGGTTGAGGCCGAAGACATATTGCCGTATTTTTCAATATTAAGATAGATCTTTTCTCTGGGGAGTTTTAATTTCTTAGCCATGGCAAGGATTATACGGATATTGGCCTGGTGAGGAATAACCAGATCTACGTCTTTACATTCAAGGCCGGCCTCTTTTATGGCCACCTGCGCCGCTTCGGCCATGAGTGTTACCGCAAGCTTAAACAACTCATTGCCCTGCATTTTAATATAATGCAGCCGCGCATCTACGGTCTGATGAGTAGACGGCATTCTTGAGCCGCCTGCCGGAATATAGAGCAAGTCTTTTTTTGAGCCGTCACTGCCTAAATAGGCAGAAAGTATCCCGCCGGATTTTACTTCCCCTAAGACCACCGCACCCGCTCCGTCTCCAAAGAGAACGCAGGTGTTACGGTCCTGCCAATCCGTTACCGACGACAATGTCTCAGCACCCACCACCAACGCGTTTTTATAGGCTCCCCGGGAGATAAATTGCCTGGCAATCGAAATTGCATAAACAAATCCGGCGCAGGCAGCCGAAATATCAAAACAGACGGCCCGGGTCGCCCCCAGCGTGTTCTGCAAAAGGCAGGCCACCGACGGAAAAGGCATATCCGGCGTGATCGTCGCCACGATAATAAGATCGATATCCTGCGGCTTCAGGCGCGCATCCTCCAACGCCTGCTTTGCCGCCTTACACGCCAGGTCGCTGGTAGCCTCGTTCTTGGCGCGCATACGCCGCTCTTTTATACCCGTACGCGTTGTGATCCATTCATCGGAAGTATCCACCATTTTTTCCAGGGCCGCGTTGGTCAAGACCTTTTTCGGCAGATACTCACCTGTTCCGATTATTCCTACTTTTTTCATCGGCGTCTAGTCCTGCTTATTTAAAGCTTCCTCGATCTTCCGGGTCACCTGGCGCTCAACTTCTGCGCCCGCGGCACGGATAGCGTTCATGATCGCCCTGGCGTTAGAGCGGCCATGGCCGATCATCACTACACCGTTTACGCCCAGCAATGGCGCTCCGCCGTATTCGGCGTAATCCATTTCTCTTTTGAATTTCTTAAAAGTGCCTCTTAAAAGCAATATACCGATCTTGCCGAGTATATTGGCCTTCAACAGATGCCGCTTTAAAAATACCTGGATCGCTTCAGCCGTGCCTTCAGTGACCTTGAGTGCGACGTTACCGACGAATCCGTCGCAGACGATCACGTCGCACTTGCCGGAAAAAATAGCCTTGCCCTCGACATTGCCGACAAAATTCAACTTGCTCTTGGATAATAACTCGTAAGTCTCTTTTACAAAATCCGTACCCTTGGTTTCTTCCTCTCCGACATTCAAGAGGCCTACCGTAGGGCTGGGTTTATTGAATATATTCTGCATATAGGCGCTGCCCATGATGCCGTATTGCAATAAATGCAGCGGCTTGGGATCAATATTAGCGCCCACATCCACGATCAAAGATATGCCTTTAAGGGTAGGAGTGACAATGGCAATACCCGGCCGCTCCACCGAAGGTAAGAGGCCCAGGCCGAGAGTAGCGGCGCAGACAACAGCGCCGGTATTTCCGGCGCTGAAAAAAGCGTCGGCCTTGCCTTCTTTAACCAGTTCCACGCCCAGCACAATAGAAGATTTTCTCTTGCGCCGCACGCTGGTGGCCGGAGATTCATGCATCTCTATAACTTCTTCAGCCGGATACAGGGTAATTTTTCCACCCTTATAACCGGTCTTATCCAAAAACGGCTTTATCTTTTCAACATCGCCGATAAGGATAATATCGTTACCGTATTCCTTGACCGCGGCCACTGCCCCTTCTACGACAACTCCAGGGCCATGGTCGCCGCCCATTGCGTCTACGACTATTTTCATATTTGTCCGTTTCGCTCGTTGT
>JAUYEC010000110.1 GCA_030691585.1 Candidatus Omnitrophota bacterium | reverse complement strand
TATGTAGGGGCGGGTTTCAAACCCGCCCCTACAGATACGAACGACCCCTCGACTTCGCTCGGGGTAAACGGACGACGAATATATGAAAATCACCTTCGTATACATGGGTGCTGAATCGCTGGCCATAGAATATCTCTCCAGTGTTTTAAAAGCGCGGGGACATACGGTGTCGCTTGCTTTTGACCCGGCACTTTTTGACGACAAACAGTATCTTTCTCTGCCAATGCTGGCCAAGGTGTTTTCCGCGCGCAAGCGGGTGATCTGTGAGGTTGCGGCCGCAAAACCGGACCTGGTTGCCTTTTCCGTGGGCACGGACATCTATGCCTGGGCGCTGTCAACGGCGCAGGATATCAAAAAGGCGTTGGATGTCCCGGTGATCTTCGGCGGGGTGCATGCCACTGCCGTGCCGGAGAGGGTAATCGCGCGCAACTGCGTGGATATGGTCTGTTTGGGCGAGGGAGAAGAGGCTCTTCTAGAGCTGGCGGATTCATTTGACGCGGGTGCTATCAACTATTCTATAAACAATATTTGGTTCAAGAAAAACGGCCAGGTGCTTAAAAATCCAGTGCGGGCATTGGCCGCGGATCTTGACCGCCTGCCTTTCCCGGATAAGGAACTTTTCGCCGGTGTCATCCCGATTAAAAATGGCAAATATATGCTGATGACCAGCCGCGGCTGCCCCTATAAATGCACCTATTGTTATAACGATGTGCTCAAGGATTTCTACGCAGGTTTAGGAAAATTTGTGCGCCAGCGCACACCGGATAATGTTCTTGAAGAGTTAAGGGTGATGAAGAAGAGATACAATTATACATCAGTCGCCTTTATGGACGATCTCTTTGTGGGAAATAAAGCCTGGTTCAAGGAATTTATCCCCAAGTATAGGGCCGAGATAAATTTGCCGTATAGCTGTATGACTTCCACAAATGTCATTGATGAAGAAACAGCCTTGGCCCTGAGAGATTCCGGGTGCAGCCGGCTGCAATTCGGCATCCAGACCATGCATGAGCCGACGCGCGTGAATGTGCTGGCGCGCAATTTTGAGAGCACGGAACACATTAAGCGCGCCATCCGGATATGCGATAAAATGGGTATTTCTTACTCGCTGGATCATATCTTTGGGATCCCTTATGAAGGTGCCGCGGAGTTTGAGCTGACCGCGGAATTTTTTGTTTCGACCCGGGCCGACCGGCTGTGCTGTTACGCGTTGTTCTATTATCCCAAAACGAATATTACCGAGATCGCGCGCAGGCACGGCATCTTGACCGATAAAGACATAGAAGATATAGAAGAGGGCAGAGGCAAACTTTATGTCTACGGCAGTTCTTTAAAAGGCGCTGACTTAAAAATATTTTACGCCCTGCGTAAGTTATATTCCGTGGCGCCGCTCCTGCCGAAAAAATTTAACCGCTACCTGGTAAAAAGCGGGAAATATAAACTGCTGCGTTTCCTGCCGCGTTTTGCGGCTTTGTTTTGTGAAGTTATTTCCGCGGTAAGTACGCGCCACCCGCGGGCGAATGATTATTTGAGGTATTATTTGATGCACATTTTCCGCAGGGGCGGGTTTAAAACCCGCCCCTACAATGAACGTTAAAATATTTTGTAGGGACAGAATATTATTCTGTCCCTACAGGCGGACGACGAAATACGAACGACGGACGACACATGAATAGGATTATTACTCTCAATAGATCTTCTGTCCGCATTGCAGCCGGCCTGGTAAGATGGCACATCAGCCGTTATCTCTTACGAAGAGATTTTCCGCTCCTGGCTACGTTTCAACTGACCAACAAGTGTAATTTTGATTGCCGGATGTGTAACATCAAGAATAATCCCCGGCAGGATACTTTGCCGCTCGAGGACTTTAAGCGTATTATAGACGATCTGGCGGAGATGGGGACGGTGTTTGTCTCGCTTTCCGGCGGGGAGCCGCTTTTAATAAAAAATATCCTGGATTATGTAATTTATGCCAAATCAAAGATACCCTTTGTAAATTTAGTGACCAATGGTTATTTATTATCCGAAGACACTGCCGTCGGCATTGCCAAATCCGGATTGGATAGTTTGTCGGTGAGTATTGACGCGCTTGGCGTTAAACACGACGCCATAAGAGGGGCAGTCGGAGCGTTTGACCGGGCCATTGGCGCGATCAAGCTAGTGAAGAAGCATTCTCCGGCCACCGGCATTACCGTAAACACGGTTATTTCCCCCTGGAATTTAGATGATATCCTCGCCCTGGCAGAGCTGGTTGCGTCAATGGGGGTACTGCAAAAATTGCAGCCGGTTTATGTCCATCCGGAATTTAACGGGCAGGCGGCAAATTACCAGGCGCCAAAGGCGCAGGAAATAGATATCAGTAAAGTAAAAGCGGTCATCGCCGGGCTCCTAAAGAAAAAGAGTGTTTCAAACAGCGCTTACTTTTTGAATTGCATCCCGGATTTTTTTGCCGGGGAATTTAAAAAAGATATATTTGAGCAGGATTGTATTTATCCGTCTTTTTGCGCTGAATTTACCCAGGACGGATTGATGTATCCCTGCATTGTCGGTAAAGATTGGACAGGCGGTTACGATGTCCGGGAAGGCCTGAAAAAGGTTTTTAGCAGCCGTCAATACCGTGACGAGGTATCGCGCCTTACTAAGTGCCGGCTCTGCCGTAAAAACTTTTCTGTCTGTTACGTGGAGACCAGATTGACGCTGCCTTTGACCAATTTTGTGCGATATAATTTTAATTTTTGGAAACAAGGGTTAATATAAAACTTTTGTAGGGACAGGTTTTAAACCTGTCCCTACAGACGAACGACGATATACGGACGACGGACGACAAAATGAATATATTAGGCATATCCTGTTTTTACCATGATAGCGCGGCAGCCCTTGTCCGCGACGGAGAGATTATCGCCGCGGCTCAAGAGGAAAGATTCAGCCGCAAAAAGCACGATTTTAATTTCCCCGTCCAATCCATAGAATGGTGCCTGAAGCAGGCCGGTATAAGTGCTAGAGAACTCGACCTGGTCTGTTTTTACGAGAAGCCTTTTTTGAAATTTGAGCGCATCCTGGAGACATCTCTTGCCGTCTCCCCCCGGGGCATATCCCAGTTTATCCAGGCCATGCCTTTATGGCTCAAGCAAAAGCTCTGGACCCCGGATATAATCAGGAAAGAACTCGGCTATGACGGCAAGGTTTTATTCTTTGAGCACCATGAATCGCACGCCGCAAGCGCGTTTTATCCTTCACCGTTTAAGGAAGCGGCCTTCCTGACCATGGACGGTGTCGGCGAGCATGACACCGCCAGCTTTGGTATCGGCCGTGGTAATGATATTGAGATCCTTTATACTCTAAAATTTCCGCATTCGCTGGGCCTGTTGTATTCGGCTTTTACCTATTACACCGGTTTCAAGGTGAATTCCGGGGAATATAAATTAATGGGCCTTGCTCCTTACGGCCTGCCTAAATATACTCAAATAATCCTGGATGAACTTATTGATTTAAAAGACGACGGTTCTTTTAAATTGAATATGCGTTATTTCGGTTTCTGCGACAGTCTGAAGATGATCAACCTGCGTTTTGAAAAGCTTTTTGGCGCGGCCGCGCGCCGTCCCGAGACAAGAATAACGGCAATTTATATGGATGTGGCAGCGTCCATCCAGAAAATCACCGAAGAGATAATGTTGCGCATGAGCCGTCAGGCGCACAAAGTCACCGGACTTGATAGGCTGTGCCTAGCCGGCGGCGTTGCCCTTAATTGCGTGGGTAACGGACGGATTTTGCGCGACGGCCCGTTCAGGGAGGTTTGGGTCCAGCCTGCCGCAGGAGATGCCGGAGGCGCGTTGGGTGCGGCACTCCTTGCCTGGTACAAATACGCCGGCAATGAGCGCGTTGCTGACGGCATAAATGATACGCAGAAGGCGTCTTTATTGGGCCCGGGTTTCAGCCCGCAGGACATAGAAGATTTTTTGATCAAACGCGGCGCGCCTTACCGGAAAATGCAATATTCCGAGATTCCCGGTGCGGTTTCTGAGCTGTTAGCGCGGCAAAAGGTGATCGGTTGGTTCCAGGGCCGGATGGAATTCGGGCCGCGCGCACTGGGGGCGCGCAGCATAATCGGCGACGCGCGCAGCAGCGAAATGCAGTCAAAGATGAACCTGAAAATAAAATTCCGTGAGTCTTTCCGGCCGTTTGCCCCGTCTGTGCTGCTGGATACCGCCCCGGAATGGTTTGAGCTAAACAGCAGCAGCCCTTACATGCTTTTAACGGCGCCCGTGGCTGTTAGTAAGAGAGTAATACAAGACAGCGTGGAATCTTCTCTTGCCGGGTTTGATAAGTTGAAAATAAAGCGCTCCCTGATCCCGGCGGTTACCCATGTAGATTATTCGGCGCGCGTGCAGACCGTCAAAAAAGATGACAATCCGCTTTATTATGACCTTATTCTTAAGTTCTATGCATTAACCGGATGCCCTGTTATAATAAATACTTCCTTTAATGTCCGGGGCGAGCCCCTGGTATGCAGCCCGCAACAGGCCTTTGCCTGCTTTATGCGCACGGAAATGGATTACCTGGTGATGGAAAATATCTTTCTGGATAAGAGGGAACAGGTGGTGCAACCGAAAGATAGCGCCTGGCAGAAAGAATTCGAATTGGATTAGACAGTGATGATGTAGGGACAGGTTTTAAACCTGTCCCTACGGATATTATTTCATATGGATAATAAATATTGTAGTAGGGAGGTTCTGAAAAAGTTCGGCATGACCATGGCTGTCGCGTTTTTAGTCATAGCCGCGGTTGTTTTCTTAAGGCGCCGCCATGCGCCATTGTCCCTATTGGTTATTTCCGGTTCTTTTTTTGTCCTGGGTATCGCGCTACCCGCTATTCTTAAGCCTGTCTATGCCGCCTGGATGAAGTTGGCGGTCATATTAAGCTGGATCAATACCCGGATAATTTTACTTATTCTATTTTACCTGATCCTCACACCTATTGGCCTTATAATGAGGGTGTTCGGTAAGGGCACACTCGATTTCAAGATAGAAAAGAACAGGGATTCGTATTGGCAGAAAAAAGAGAAGAAGCCGTTTTCTACATTAGATTGCCAAAGGCAGTTCTAATGCTGTAGGGACAGGTTTCAAACCTGTCCCTACAAGATATTAAGAGGTGGCGTGGCATGGGCAAGCTTTCCATCATAAAAGAATTCTGGGATTTTTTACGGGTGAGGAAAAAATGGTGGCTGGCGCCGATCATTATTATGCTTTTACTTTTAGGCTTGTTGATATTTTTTTCGCAGGGGAGTGCTGTAGCGCCGTTTATTTATACGTTATTTTAATACTTTTAAGGTGCACCCGGCGCTATATGGAATTGCGCCGGTGTGCCCTTGTGGGCAAGGAGGTGTAAGTGAAGAAGACATTTATGGTGCTTTCAGTGATCGTTTTGTTGTTGTTTTTTGTCTACCGCGATAACAACAACCCCAAGAGTGTTATTCTAGATTTGAACAAGGCTAAAAAAATGGAGGCCGGCCAATTAAGGTATGTGGTCAATTTCCTCGGCATAATACCGGCAGGAGAGGCGCTCTTTTCAAACCAGGGCCTTACTGATTATAAGGGTGTCCGGGCTTACCACCTGAGCGCCTTTACCCAGAATCTCAAGATCTATCACGGCCTGCGCAAGGTAAGTGCCACCCTTGATTCTTACGTGGACGCCCAGGATTCTAATCCTATATTTTTCAGCCAGAGGTTGTCTGTATCCGGGCGGCCTGATACATATAAGGAAATATTATATGACCAGAAAGCCGGAATTATTGAGGTCGCAGGGCTCAAACGCCAGATGCCTTACGGCACCCAGGACCCGCTTTCCGCCATATTTAACCTGCGCAAAATGGATTTTACTAAAAATAAAAATTTCGAGTTGAGCTTGAATACTAACCAGAAGAATTATGTCCTGGAAGGAACTGCCAGGGATATGGTTTTAAGCATACACGGCAAAGATTACGCGATTACCGTGCTTGAGGGCAAGATCCACCGGCGCGACAAGAATAATCCCTATCACCAGTCAAAGGTCACCATGTATCTCTTGAAGCAGGATGGGGAGAATATCCCGGTATTGATCAAGGTCTTTGCCAGCGGAATATTGATCAACGCCAAGCTTACCGACGGCAGCTAAAAAGTAAAAAGGGGACAGTAAAAAGGGGACAGCGCCCTAAAAAGGGCGCTGTCCCCTTTTTCCCAGGCATAAAACATCTTGACAGATAAGTAGTTATGTGTTAACCTTATTCATAATCAGCCAGAGGACAACACACGAGGTGTCCCATGCTAGTTTTAATCCTAAAGGTTGATGGAGGTTAACCTAGGGGGTCAGTTTAATGACCCTCTTTTTTTGTCTCTTCGCGGCTTGAAAAATTATGATAAGGCCTAAAATAGCACTGGTAGTGATTTTATCTGCTTTCTTCTCTCTGGGCATGGCCCCTAAGCCTAAGCCGCCTGCTGGCGATACCACCCCTCCCCAAGTCTCTATTTCCAGCCCGGCAAACAACTCTACCGTCTCCGGAACTGTCAATATCCAGGCTACAGCCACGGATAATCTGGGGGTAACTAAAGTAGAATTCTATGTAGATAATGTTCTAAAAGCTACTGATACGAGCCTGCCGTATGCCTATTCCTGGGATAGTTCAACAGCCACGAATGCCAGCCACGCCCTTAAAGCAAAGGCCTATGATGCCAAGAATAACTCTAAAGCGGCGGAGATCAGCGTTACGGTAAAGAATACGGCCACGCCGCCTCCAACACCACCTACGCCTCCACCAACGCCGCCGACTCCACCAACGCCTCCACCGGCTCCCAACCCCGCAGAAGAAGAGATTAAGATCCCTTCAGCGGTTGTTTCAAGCTACAACAGTTCTTCCAAAACTGCCGTTCAAACCATTGATAATTATTTCTCCACCTATTGGGAAGGCAAGTATCGTGTCAGCTGGCTCAGCTCAAAGGTGTTAACAAACTGGTGGCTGCGGCTGGACCTGGATAAACCCTATAATCTCTCTAAAATTTCCATCTGGTGGTATAAAGGTTTTGGCGCGTCAAATTATTCCATCCAGGGCTCAAACGATTATCAAGCCTGGACCAATATCCAGGCCGGCCTCTCCAGCGCCGGAGGTAATACTAATCCTTACCAGACAGACCACGCCCTTACCGGCTCCTACCGTTATGTCCGCATCAGCATCAATAAGGCCCAGGCGTCATACCCGAGGATCTATGAGGTAAAACTCTACAGCAAGCCGCCGGACACCACCCCGCCCACAGGCTCTATTAAGATCAATAACGCCACCCAATATACCAATTCAACCACTGTAACGCTTAGCCTCTCCGCGCAGGACAATACTGGCGGCAGCGGCCTGGCCCAGATGCATTTTTCTAATGATGGCACTAACTTTTCAGCTGCGGAAAATTATTCTTCCGCAAAAACCTGGGCGCTTAGCCCGGGCGACGGTCAAAAGACAGTTTACGTGAAGTTTTCCGACCAGGCAGGGAATTGGTCACAGGCCTATATAAGTAATATTACCTTAGATACAACTCCTCCGGCGCTCACCATAAACCCGGTGCAGAGCCCGACAAATCAAAACGTAGTGATAGCTTACACTGTGGGAGATAATCTCACGCCTTCAAATCAGATCACGGTTACAGGCAATAATTCGCCCTACACTAACGAGGGAACTCATACAGCTACACTTACTGCTAAAGACGCGGCAGGCAATAGCTCAACCGGATCAGTCAGTTTTACCATTGACAAGACGCTGCCGGCAGTTATCATTACTGCTCCTCAAAACGGTGAGGTGATAGAGGAGGCCCCGGTTCAATTCCAGGGTATGGTTGACGGCGTAGCTTTCTCTGAAAATCGCTCCCTTAACGACGGCCCGAATACATTGACTAAGACCGCAACAGACGCCGCCGGCAACACCGCTTCCTCTTGCATAACCGTCAATTACTACACCGGCCAGCTCATCGGCCCGGAAGGAGGAGAGGTTACTTCGCCTGACGGCAGAGTCAAATTGATCATCCCGGCCGGAGCGGTAGATAAACCAACCAGGATAAAAGCATCAACTAATATAAAACCAGAGATTTTAGAAAAATTCAAATCTTCCGATAAGACTCTCTTAAGCGTGGTCAGGTGTGAGCGTTATCCTGAGCCTGATGCGAGCTTTAACAAGATTGTTACATTGATTTATCTGCTGGAGAAGGCGCAGGTCCCCGGGACACCGGTGAATTTAGGTTTATATGACGGCAAGGAAATGGATATAATCGGAGACCCTTCATTGGTTCCCGAAGACGGCGTGACCTTGACCTTTATGATCGGGCATTTTTCCACTTACGGGGCCCTGCAGGGTATGATCTCGCAAGGCGCGCCTATTGGCGGCGGCGTCAAGATTCCGCTTCCCGATATGTTCACCGGTTCTTTTAGCCACAGCGTCCCCATTACCGTCCCGCCGGGAAGAAAAGGCATGCAGCCGAGCATAAGCTTAAATTACCGTTCTTCAAATGCCAATTCCTGGGTAGGCACGGGTTTTAGCCTTAACCCGGGCTATATTGTCCGCTCCACGCGCCTGGGCCCGCCGAAATATACCGATGACGATACTTTTTATCTTGTCACCGACGGCGGCACTACCGAAATGACCCTGCTCACTGATACTCTTACCGGAAAACTTTATCAAGCTAAGATCGAATCCGGTTTTACTAAATTCTACAAAGAGAATGACGGTTCATGGAAAGTAGTCGCTAAAGACGGCAGCAAGTTGCTCTTCGGTGATTCCGCTGACTCGCGGGAAGTTGGCTCTAAAGGCACCTTTGCCTGGTATTTGACCGAGGCCGTGGATACTAACGGGAATTATATTACATATAAATACGCGCGCAATAATCAAGAAAATAAGTGTTATTTAAGCCGTATTGAATATACCGGCAATAAGAACGCCGGCACGCTTCCGTTGAATCAGGTAGATTTTGTCTTGCAAGATAGAACAGATATTTTCTCTAGCTACATCAGCGGCTCCAAAATAATCACGCGCCAACGCCTAATCCAAATAAAGGTAAGCGTAGATAATGCGCCGGTCTGGATATACGACTTGGCATATATTGAGAGCCCCAGTACCGGCCGTTCGCAGTTAAAGTCCGTGACCCAGAAGAGTGCGGGCGCAGACGGCAAAATTCTGCCGGTGCAGACATTTGAGTATCAGCAGGCGAGGTAAACAAGGTTTTGCCTGCCTGCCGGTAGGCAGGTAGGGACAGGTTTCAAACCTGTCCCTACAGTAAATCCGTTATTATGATAAAACGCATCCTATCGCTAACTTTAATTCTTCTGCACATCGCCACCTTCGGGCCGATGCGCGAGGCCGCGGCATTTTTTTCCTCCGGTACATCTTATAATCTTAACGCGGATGTCACCGGCGGCGGAAGCGCCGGGCGCACTGCCATTGATGCGCAGAGCATGGTAGCCTTTGACGCCATAGGCGAGCCTTGCGTGGGAGAAGCAACCAGTACAAGCTACGTTTTAAACGCGGGTTTTATCCCGGTTATCCAATCCAACCCTCCGGCCATGAAGC
>JAUYEC010000121.1 GCA_030691585.1 Candidatus Omnitrophota bacterium | reverse complement strand
AATAACGGTTTGCCCTTGTTGATCTTCTCTGCGCCTATTTGAACATTTATCGATTCGGCAGTCTGCGGCATAAACGGATAAACCTGCGCGGCACTTGCCCTGATCACGTCTACGAGTAAACGTATAAAAACCTTCAACTCTTCGGCCTTATTTTCTTTTGCCAGGTTCCAGGGCTTGGTCTGCTCCACGTATTTATTGGCCATATTGACAACACCCCAAATCTTCTCAAGGCCGGCGCCGAAATCAAAATTACCGGCGGCAGTCAGCATCGGCCCTATCTCTTGCTTGAGGGCATTTATCGCGGCATATATTTTTTCCCCCTCGTCGTCAGGCTTCCCGGCAGCCGGGACCGCCCCCTGATAATATTTCTCAACCATAGTCAGCGTCCGGTATACCAGGTTGCCCAGGTCATTGGCCAGGTCGCCGTTAAACCTTTTGATGATCGCCTCCTCGGAAAAATTTCCATCCATTCCGAATGGAACGTCGCGCAAAAGAAAATAACGGTAAGTATCTATGCCGAATTTATTCACCATATCTATCGGGTTTACCACATTGCCTTTGGATTTAGACATCTTATCCTGGTTAATCATCCACCAACCGTGGGCAAAAACCGCATCCGGCATCCTGATCCCAAGCGCCTGCAGGATGATCGGCCAATAAACGGCGTGCTGCCTTAAAATATCCTTGCCGATCATATGCACGATCTCGGTATCAGCGCCCCACCATTTAGATTTATAATTTCCGTCCGCGTCAAACTCTCCCACAGCGCTGATATAATTAATCAACGCGTCAAACCAGACATAAGTAACATGCTCCGGGCTAAAAGGCAGCGGAATACCCCAGCTCATCCGCTCGCTCGGCCGTGAAATACACAGGTCAGCCAGCTTGTTTGATTTTAAGAAACTTAACACCTCATTGCGCCGGGTTTCTGGGCGGATAAAATCAAGATGGCCATCGATGTAATTAGCCAGCCACTCCTGATATTTTGAAAGCCGGAAGAAATAATTGGTCTCACTGATCTTCTCCAGCGGCCTAATGCAATCCGGGCAGAGATTATCCTGGGCCTGAGCCGGCGGCCAGAAGGTCTCGCAGGGCGTGCAATACCAACCCTCGTATTTGTCCTGGTAGATATCGCCTTTTTGATGCAAGATTTCCAATACCCGCTGAACGGTTTTTATGTGGCGAGATTCGGTGGTGCGGATAAAATCGTCGTTAGAGATATTTAAACTCTGCCAGAGTGACCTGAATTGGACAACCACACCGTCGGCAAATTCCTGAGGAGACATTTTGGCTTCATCAGCCGCTTTCTGGATCTTCTGGCCGTGCTCATCAGTGCCGGTCAAGAACCAGACGTTATCCTGCCCCAACTTTCCTCGCATATAACGAGCCAGGGTATCGGTAGCAATACAGGTATATGAATGCCCGATATGCGGAGCGGCGTTGACGTAATAGATAGGCGTAGTTATATAGAATTTTTTCATAGAAATAGTGGGAACGGTTCTATTTTTTTAAAGACCTCTCCCGGACGGAAAAAATAGAACCGTCCCCTTTATTTTCCGCCCCTACGGATATTTTACCTCAACCTGTGTACCGTCTTCCATATGCACCGTGGCCGTGCGCTTAAAAACGTTAACCCCGATCACCTTGCCCTTGCCCTGCTGGATGGTGATATGTTCTCCTTCGCGGGGCATGCCCTTTGATAATATCTTATAGGTCTCGTATTCATAATAAAGGCAGCACATCAGCCTCCCGCAGAGGCCGGAGATCTTCGGCGGGTTCAAAGGCAGGCCTTCTTCCTTGGCCATCTTTATGGTCACCGGTTCAAAATCCTTCAAGAACGTCTTACAGCAGAGTTCGCGGCCGCAAGAACCGTACCCGCCGCAGAGCCGCGCCTCATCGCGCACGCCGATCTGCCGCAATTCTATCCTGGCCTTAAAGACCTTGGCCAGGTCCTTGACCAGGTCGCGAAAATCCACGCGCCCGTCGGCAGTAAAATAAAAGATGATCTTGGAGCGGTCAAAAGAATATTCCGCCTGCACCATTTTCATGTCTAATTTGCGCTCTACGATCTTTTTTTCGCAGGAGAAAAAAGCCTCCTTTGCCTTGGCGCGGTTATCCTCGATCTGCTTTAAGTCTACCTCTGTAGCCCGGCGCAAGATCTTTTTAGGCTGCTGCTCCTTGGCCTTATCTTCGCCTGATGCCTCGCGAGGTGAGACCACCCGGCCGTAATCCAGGCCGCGGTCGTGCTCTACAACGACATAATCGCCTTCTTTGACGCCTGTATTACCGGCTTGATAATTAAAAACCTGCCCTGATTCCCGCAACCTTACAAAGACTATCCCTTCCATATTTGAGCCCTTAAGTTGTGTATTAACAATTTTATATTTAAATTACGTTCCAGGTAAAACGCCGAATCCGAAAGCACTTGCATGATCCGGTCCAGCTCCGTGAAAGTAAACGATCCTGCATAAATTGATAATTCCTGACGGCGATCGAAATTGATCATCTCGGTCTCCGGCAGGCCGGCCTTTAACAAATACGCGTCCCTGAACCAGGCCGCCAGGATATTTAAGGCGCGGCGCATATCTGCTTTTTCCTTAATAGCTAAATCCGCTCCCCGTCCCGCGGGCGACAACGCCAGTTTATCAATGATCTTGTTTTTCTCATTAAGGGCGTCTTCGTCTTTGAGGCAAAGCGCGCGCCCCAGGCGCCCCTCGGAAAAATAGGCCAGGTAATGCGCCCGGTTGCAGTCAAGCCCGTAGTCAGACTGAAAGGTTTCCTTGAGCGCTGAACGCGCCAGAGGCGAAAACTTCATTACCTTGCATCTTGAAACTATGGTCCTGAACAATAGCCCGGGCTTGTCGCTGACGAGGATGATCAGGCACGACTTAGGCGGCTCCTCCAGTATTTTTAAAAGCGCGTTAGAGGCATCCGCGGTCAGGTTATGCGCGTTGTCTATGATAAAAACCTTCTTTGCGCCCTCATACGGCCTAAGCGATGCGTCTCTCTGCAGCTGGCGGATATATTCGATCTTTATTTCATCGCCGTCAAATTCAAGAAAATGCACGTCGGGATGCTGCTTCTTCCCGATCTTCAGGCACGACGGACATTTACCGCAGGCGTCAATTCCGGCGTCCTGACAATTCAGAGCCTTGGCCAAACTTAGCGCCGTCATTTTCTTGCCGATACCCTGCGGCCCGCAAAACAAATACCCGCCCTCGAGGCGCGATTGCTCAATATAAACTTTGAGCATGGCTATCTGTTTATCCTGGCCTTTTATCGCGGAGAATGACATGCACATCCTTCCCAATGTAGGGACAGCATATTATGCTGTCCCTACAAAACCTTTGACGATTCTTCCCGTAGGGACAGGTTTCACACCTGTCCCTACAGATCTATCAATTTACGAATATTTTCCTGCGTCTGGTGCAAATCCCGCTGGACCTTGACGATCTTGATCCTCGCCGGTTCAGCCTTAGCCAGCTTAAAATAACCACGGCGCACGCGGCCGTGATAGGACAACGAACGCTGTTCTATGCGGTCCTGCCTGCCATCTCTATGCTTCAGCCCTTTTTTGAGCGGCACGTCCAGCAGTATGGTTAGATCCGGGCTGATGCCTTGAGTGACAAAACCGCCGATCGATTTAATCAGGCTGATGTCCATGCCTAAACCATAACCCTGGTAGGTAATGGTGGAATCCAGGAAACGGTCACAGATAACGATCCGGCCCTTCTCAAGTGCCGGCTTAATACATTCCGCGACGATCTGGGCGCGCGCCGCCATATAAAGCAGCATTTCGCACTCAACGGACATCGCGTCGTTCTTTTTATCCAAGAGGACCGAGCGTACCTTCTCGCTAATCTTTGTTGCACCCGGCTCACGCAGGTAGAGCACGTCACAGCCCTTGCTTCTTAAATACGCGCAAAGCAGCCTTGACTGCGTGCTCTTCCCGCAGCCCTCAGAACCTTCGAATGTAATAAATTTACCTTTCATAATTTCCTACGCCAGGTGGTTGAGCCGTCTTTGGCGTCTTCTAAGATTACACCCTTCTCTTCCAGTTCCCTACGTATCTTATCGGAGAGCGCGTATTGCTTTTCTCGACGCGCGGAATCTCTTTCTACAAGTTTTTTCTTAATATCAGCGTCTGAAATTTGGTTAGAACCGGACACTTCAAGAGATATACCTAATACGCCTAGCAATTCTCTTAGTGTGTCTCTTGCCGTAGAAGCAAAATCAGGATCAGCAATATTTTTATTCGTAAATGTAACTAATTCGAATATTGCCGCCAGGGCTTGAGGAGTATTAAAGTCATCGTCCATCGCCCCCAGGAAATCCGTTTTGAGTCTTTCGATCTCCGGAAATTTTTTCCCTTCGGCTTTAGCCTGCTGCGCCGCATTAGCCTTATCCATCAAGATCAAAATCCTCTCCAGCGCCTCTTTTGTCTCTTCTATTTTTTTATCGTTATAATCTATCGGACTGGAGTAATGCGCGGAAAGAAAGAATAATTTCAGTATATCTGCGTCCCTGTGCTGTGCCAGGAAATTCTTTATAGTCACGAAATTTGCCAGCGACTTGGACATCTTTTGGTTGTTGATCGTGAGCAACCCGCCATGCATCCAGTATTTAGCAAAGGGCTTGCCGGTCAATGCCTCGGCCTGGGCGATCTCGTTCTCGTGGTGCGGAAAAATCAGGTCTCTTCCGCCTGCATGAATGTCCAAAGTATCGGTCCCGAGGGATTTCCGGCTCATCACAGAGCACTCTATATGCCAACCCGGCCTCCCCTTTGACCACGGGCTTTCCCAAGAAGGCTCATTTTCTTTTGATTTCTTCCATAAAGCAAAATCCAGCGGGTCCAATTTATGTTCCGTCGGATCGATACGCACTCCCGTTTCCATCCGGTCTATGGACTGGCCTGATAATTTTCCGTATTCAGCGAACTTCCGAACGCTAAAATAGACGTCACCGCCTGCTTCATAGGCGAAACCCTTATCGATCAGGCCCCGGATGTGCTCGATCATTTCTGGAATATTTTGCGTTGCGCGCGGTTCTACATCGGCTTTATCAATACCCAGGCTCTTCAAATCCTCATAGTAGCTGGCGATATATTTCTCCACCAATTCATCCCAGCTAACCTTGAGTTCATTGGCGCGGTTGATGATCTTATCGTCTATGTCGGTGATATTGCGCACGAACTTAACCTGAAAACCGCGGTATTTAAGATAGCGCTTGATGACGTCAAAAATATATAGACTTCTGGCATGGCCGATATGGCTTTCATCATAGACCGTGACTCCGCAAGTATACATATTTACAACAGGCGGATTAATCGGCTCGAAAACATCTTTTTTGC
>JAUYEC010000075.1 GCA_030691585.1 Candidatus Omnitrophota bacterium | reverse complement strand
CATGCTGTTTTTATGGCGAGGCTTGCGATTATCGGCTCAAGTTTAGAGAAATTCGCCACGGAAATCCGCCATCTCCAGCGCACTGAAGTTCTTGAGGCGGAAGAGCCGTTTGGCAAGGGCCAAAAGGGTTCATCAGCTATGCCGCATAAGCGCAATCCGGTGATCTGCGAGCGCATCTGTGGATTGGCGCGCCTTTTGCGCGGCAACGCGCTGGCGGCGATGGAGAATGTGGCCTTGTGGCATGAGCGCGACATATCGCATTCTTCAGTAGAACGGGTGATCTTGCCGGATTCGACACTTGCCCTGGACTATATGTTGGATAAATTTATTTATGTCATAAGCGGACTAAAGGTTTATCCGAATAATATGCTGGCGAATTTAGCGCGCAGCCACGGTTTGATATTCTCGCAGCGGGTATTGTTGGCGCTGATGGACAAAGGCCTTGGCCGCACGCAGGCCTATGACCTGGTGCAGGGGTGTGCGATGCGCTCCTGGAAAGAAGGGTCTAATTTTAAGGATAATCTCTTAGCGGAAAAACAGGTCTCAAGATACCTGAACCGCAAAGAATTGGATAAGATATTTGATCTGGATTATTACCTGCGTAATGTTGGTGTAATCTTTCGCAGAGTAGGCTTATAGTTTCCCACCCGTATCTTTATTACCATGCATTATAAAATCGAAATAAAAGATAAACCCGGCATTTTTGATGCCGCGGGCCACAGCGTGGAGCGTGATGTCCTTGACCTGGGGATTGATACGGTCAAAGAAGTGCGTTTCGCGCAGATCTATACGCTTTCCGGGACACTTAATTTCCAGCAAGCTCAACACATAGCCGATGATTTGCTCGTCGACAACATCGCCCAGGGTTATTCCATAGAAACGCCGGAAGGCGCGGACTCTACCCTAGAGCCCGCTGTCTTGGGCCCGGAACAATCCGTAATTGAAGTCGCCTATAATCCCGGTGTCATGGACCCCAGCGAGCAGTCTATTTTAAAAGGTATCGCCGATTTAGGCATAGACGCTGTAGAAAGTGTGCGTGCCGCGAAAAAATACTTGATCACCGGTAAACTTACCCCCGCTCAACTTAAAACTATTTCTGAAAAACTTCTCTATAATAAACTCATCCAGCACATCGTTGATCTTACGGACGACGAACGGCCCCTCGACTTCGCTCGGGGTAAACGAACGACGAACGACCAATGTGCCGGTTACCAGTTTCATCTAGTCACCGTAGACTTATTGTCCGCGTCTGATAAACAGCTGCATAAGATCAGCTCTGACGGCCAGTTGTTCCTGAATCTGGCTGAAATGCGCCAGATCAAAAATCATTTCAAAAAATTAAAACGTAATCCCACTGATTGCGAATTAGAGACCATTGCCCAGACCTGGTCGGAACATTGCTGGCATAAAACCTTTAGAGGGAAAATAGATTACAAAGAGGTCGTTCGTCATCCCTGCCTGTCCGGCAGGCAGGCGTCGCTCGTCGTTCGTAGAAAGAAAATCGATAACCTTTTAAAATCAACGATAATGAAGGTTACCAAGGAATTAAACAAGCCTTGGTGTGTTTCGGTGTTCAAGGATAATTCCGGGGTGATCCGTTTTGACGATAAATATAATATCTGTTTTAAAGTAGAGACACATAATCATCCCTCGGCCCTGGAGCCTTTTGGCGGGGCCAATACCGGAATTGGCGGGGTGATCCGTGATCCTTTAGGCACCGGCCTGGGGGCAAAGCCGATCTTTAATACCGATGTTTTTTGTTTTGCTCCTCCGGACATGCCTTTTAGCAAGGTTCCCAAAGGCAGCCTTCATCCTAAGCGCGTGGCCAAAGGTGTGGTTTCCGGCGTGCGCGACTACGGAAATAAAATGGGAATTCCCACCATAAACGGCGCGGTACTCTTTGACGAACGTTTTGCCGGTAATCCGCTGGTTTATTGCGGTACAGCCGGGATTATGCCTAAGGATAAATGTTTTAAAGAAGTGAAGACCGGCGACTTGGTGGTTGTTGTGGGTGGGCGCACCGGCCGCGACGGAATTCACGGGGCGACTTTTTCTTCGGGAGAGCTGACGCACAAATCCGAGACTATTTCAAGTGGCGCGGTGCAGATCGGTAACCCCATCCAGGAAAAGAAAATGGTGGATACGATCCTTCAGGCGCGCGATAAAAATCTCTATCGCGCTATTACCGACTGTGGCGCCGGTGGCCTCTCTAGTGCTGTGGGAGAGATGGGTGAATTGGGTGTAGTGGTCCAGCTGGATAAAGTGCCGCTTAAGTACGATGGTTTAAGTTATATGGAGATCTGGATCTCGGAATCGCAGGAAAGAATGGTCCTTGCGGTGCCCCCGGAGAATATAGACGCGTTAAGAGAAGTTTTTAGCGCGGAAAATGTGGAAGCGGCAGTGATCGGAGAATTTACCGACACCGGCCGGCTCGAGCTTTACTACGACGATAATTTGGTCTGCGATCTGGATATGCGTTTCCTGCATCACGGATTGCCGGCGACAGAAAAGAAGGCGCTCTATATTCAATCTAAACATAAAGAACCGGCGTTTTCCTGTCCGAAAGATCTGACTCATTATTTAACGCGGCTTCTTTCGCGCTATGATATTTGCTCCAAGGAATGGGTGATCCGTCAATACGACCATGAGGTCCAGGGCGGCTCAGTAGCTAAACCGTTGGTCGGCGTAAAAAACGACGGTCCGGCTGACGCCAGCATTGTCCGTCCGGTTTTGGATTCTGCAAAGGGTGTTATCGCATCTTGCGGGATCAATTTCCGTTTTGGCTTAATTGATCCTTATTGGATGGCCGCATCTTGCATTGATGAGGCCCTGCGTCAGATCATTGCCGTAGGAGGAAATTTAGAGAGAGTAGCCATCCTGGATAATTTCTGTTGGGGCAATCCGGATAAGCCCGACCGCTTGGGTGGGCTTGTGCGCGCGGCTTACGGCTGTTATGATATTGCCAAGGCCTACGGCGTGCCTTTTATCTCCGGGAAAGACAGTCTTTATAATGAGTATACCGTGCACGGAAAATCTTTGAGTATTCCGGGCACACTTTTAATCTCGGCTATCGCGGTGATGGAAGACGTAAGTAAATCTGTCTCCATGTATGCAAAAAAATCCGGAGACTTGATCTATGTAGTAGGAAATACTGCTGACGAGCTGGGCGGTTCGCACTATTTTGATTTATTCGATGCAGTCGGCAACAATGTGCCGAAAGTTTTTCCCCTTAAAAGCAAGGCCGCATTTGCGGCTTTGAGCAAGGCAAGCGCTTCCGGCCTGGTCAAGGCAATGCATGATTGTTCCGAGGGCGGCATCGGTGTGGCTTGCGCGGAAATGGCTTTTTCTGGCGGGCTGGGCATGGAAATATTTCTAAGCGCGGTTCCGTATTGTTCATCGTGCGTCGTGCGCCGTGCGCCTGCCCCGAGCGAAGTCGAGGGGTCGTCCGTCAAAAGAAATGATTATATTTTATTCTCGGAATCAAATTCCAGGTTTATCGTTGAGGTAGAAAAAACAAAACAAAAAGAATTTGAGCGGATATTATCCGCTAAAAAAGTCCCCTTTGGTTTGATCGGGTGCTTGAATGAAAAAAAGGAATTCAAAGTCTGGGGTTTGGATAACAAGCTTTGTGCCAAGGCCGGCCTTGCGGCACTCAAAGAGGCCTGGCAAAAACCATTGAGGTGGTAGGATGAGAAAAGAATTTATCAGGGACGATTTTACCCAGGAAGACCCCTGGCGGATATTCCGTATCATGTCGGAATTTGTCGACGGCTTTGAGGTACTCTCGGATATAGGCAAGGCAGTCTCCATATTCGGCTCCAGCCGCCTGAAGCCGGGAAGTAAATATTATAAACTGGCGGAGCAGACTGCTTATCTTTTGGCTAAAGACGGCTACGCTGTGATCACCGGCAGCGGCCCGGGGCTGATGGAGGCGGCTAATAAAGG
>JAUYEC010000060.1 GCA_030691585.1 Candidatus Omnitrophota bacterium | reverse complement strand
TCTTTATTATATATCCTTGAGCATTCAACGCCGGCGCAGAAAGAAATGGCAGCGGAAATATTAATCCAGCTAAGCGAGAATAATCTTGGCGTTATCGTGGCTGTAACCGATCCTGAAAAATTAAGCCTCAACGGCGCGCAGTCGGCAAGGTATTTTGGCCGCAGGCCGCTTATCGTTATTGACGGAGATTACGCCTTAGGCTTGGTGGAAGCATTATTTTACTGGTGCCCTGAAGAGATAATCGGGCGTTTTTTTGGCGAACGATGGCTCTTTCACGAGGGCGCTCACAGGCCGGCAGCGATTGACGGGCAGGAACAGGAAGAATTGAGGGTTGCCAAAGGCCCGGAAAAACAGTTTTATGCCCAGACGCCGCTTGAGAAAAGGCAGTATATAAACAGCCAGTTAAAAGCCTTGCCGGAGGATATTAGATCAAGGATAACCGCGCCAAACAGGTATGGCGCAATCGCCCGGGCTGTTGATTCGGGCAATGATCAGCCTATTTGTAATTTTATAAGCCAGGTTTGCCCTAAAGGCACTATGGCGCGGCCCGGCGCGTTGGCCATGCGCGACGTGATTCGCAAAGGCGGGCTGCCAGAGGGTTTCCGCATGGCCGCAGGAATGACCGTAAAACTGTTGATCGACGCGTTTTGCGTGATTGTTTTCCTGGTGAGTTTTGTCTTGATGATGTATTTCGCGAAAGCATCGAGCGTCAAGGAAATAGTTATTGTATCCGTCGCAATTGCTTTATTGGTTTTCTTTATGTGCCATGGCCTGGTCTATCTATATGATAAATTCGGAGCCAAAGAGAAAGCACGGGCAAAAAAGCCAGCCGCAACGGCCGGTTCCAAAATAAAGTTAAAACATGAAAAAATAAAAGAGCCTTTCAAAAAGCGGATCGCGCAAAAAATAAAAAAGAGAAGACAGGACAAATATGAGGAAGAGCGCAAGTCGTTCAGGCTGCTTGTTGACAAAAAACTAAGGGGCCTTGAAAACGGGGAAAGCTTTGATGACGTACTTTATCGCGGCCCGGTTAAAAAAGTCCGAAGAAAATACATATCTTTTATGTTCAGGCTGCGCCTCTATTTTTGGGAAAAGAGGGCATTATGGCGCACTTTTAACGCATTTATCAAAGAAGAGTCGGCAAGATACAGAAAAGAGACAGATGTTTGTTATGAAGCCAGAAAGGAAAAGGCAGTATTGGCCGCGCGGGCCATTGTGGAGGCCAGGACCTCGCAAAGCTTAAGAGAAGCCGAACAATTGCAAGGCGCGCAGGCGGCTGAAGCTTTTCTTAGGGCTTTGGAACTTTTGGATGGAGCTATCGCGGGAGCTGAAAGAAAAGCGTCAGAAGGCGCTGCAGGAGGTCAGACTGCGGCGGACATATTAAGAAGCCAGATAGATGCGGCAGGGATACCCAAGCCGGTCCAAAGTTCATCTCAAGGTGTTGATCTATTGGCGCAAGCACAGGCACGGATGGAGCTGGTTTTGCGTCAGCGAACACGCGATGAGTCAAGGAAAGCGGCTATTGGGCAAAAAGAAGGGGATATCCAAAGCAGGCTGGCAGTTGGCAGATCGCAGTTGGCTTCCATTATTGTTGAGGATATCACGAGCTGCGATGAATTAGCCGCTCGCGTAGATGAAATTGTTTCCGCGACGACCCAGGCAATACCCCGGAAGCAACGTAAGCAACAGGAAGTCGAAGATTTTATAGAAGAGGCAGAACGCCTAAAGCAGATCCTTCTGGCGGTTTACATGGCTAGAGTATTGGAGGCAGTACTTTCTTCTGATATGCTTTTCACGGCTGCGCAGGGATGCCTGGAGCAGAAAAGGCAGCAACTTGAACTTTTAACTGTCAAAGCGAAAGGATTGAGCCAGTTAATACGTGAACGCGATATATCCAGATTAGCTCGATCTGTGGACGAGTTGGAAATAGAAGTTCTTTTGTGCTTTTTTGTAATAGAAATTGCGCAAAGAGGCGATGCCAATAGACTGCATGCTCTTGCGCCTGAATTCCCGGAATGTATACGGCAATTGGAACAGAATGCAGCGCAAGCCATAGGTTTTAAACCAGCCGCAACTACGCCATTTGAGCAACTGCGCCGTCAAGCAGAAGAACTTGTTCCCCATGAGCTATGGAGATTCCCGATCGTCGAAAGATTTGTTGACCATATCCTTTATGATTGCTGGATATTCCGGGTTATAGATTCTCAAATCTCAGGGGTAAGAGAACGTATAGCCTCGGCCGCCAGTTTTGAAGATACAAACGCTTTAGCCGGAGAATTAGGACAGATCGTGCAAAAATTGAAAAGTTTTAAAGGCCAAGCGCATGATAAATTACAGGAACACTTGCGGCAAGTTCAACAAGAGATCGCAAGAGCGGCGGACAGATGCCTTGAGAGCATTGCGTCTATCAAGGCCGAGATCGAGCGTGATTGGCGGACTGTAAGCCAATGTTCAGTTGGGGAAGCCGCGCCCGAAGTTTTGAACGGAATGCTGGACAGTATTGCAGGAATAAGGACGAAGATATTAAGTATTCCTTCTTCATCAGAAAGAGAGAATACGCGGCAGGAATACGCATCAAAACTTGCAGAAAAAGAGAAATCCATCAGGGATGCGGTTTCTTTGGCAGAATTACGCCTGAGACAGGGAAAAATGATTGCTGATAGTAGAGATAGGATAAGCGCGAGCCTGGGCCTTCTCCGGAATAGCGCGCGGGACAGTCGTAAACTAAAAGTCTGGGCAGGATTAAAAAGTGAGGGCCCTCCAACGCTGCTTCTTCGTTTTTGCCAACAATTGGATAGCCGCGTGCCCGAAGCCCTGGAATTGCGGAAAGAGATAGAGCGAAGCTTATCCGATGTTTACGGCCCGATCCCCGGCGGTTCAGATTTATTGAGCGCTCTGGACCAGAAACTGCGCGAGGATGGCGGTATGGCCGGCACCGGCGCGCCGGGTTCTACGCCTGCCGCGGGCATGGGAAAATTCGAGAGCGCGCGGGTTATGTCTCAGACGCCATTATCCGGCCGCAGGGTCGAGGTGGTATTAGAGCTAAAAAAATTCGGCTTTGATGAGCCGGAAACCGTGACGCTTATTTGCAGGCGCAATGATGATTCTGTGTTTATTGAATGGATAAAAGAAGCGCAGAAACGCAAAAGTGCGGATCCGGGAATATCTCCCGTTATTCAGGGCATCTTTGGCCTTGATTTTTCCCGCGGCATCGATAATTTCAGAATTGAAGAAGTAACCTTTCAGAAGAAGGCTAAGTTCAGCTTAGCCGATGTTTCCGGTATATGCTTATTAGAGGGGATCGGCGGCCGGCCGTTTGTGGCGCTGTTGGGCGATTTTTCCGGCAGCTTTATTCTGTGGTTCCATGAACTTGGGCATTTGGCCCACCTGTCCGGAAAATTAACATTAGAGACGGCTCTCGGATGCCTCGATGAAGGCCAGCGTGCGGGATTTGACAAAAAAATGGCGGCGGCCAGTCGGGAAACAGGCGCGGATGTCCCGCCTAGCGTGCAAGCTCATTACGCGTTAAAGATGCTGCAGGATCAATTCTGGCGCATAGATAACGATGAGCTAAGGCGGGCGTTAAGGATTGCCAAAAATCACGGTGAAGCGCTAGCGGCAGATGTTCAGATAGGTGTTAATTCTTTACTTATGAAGAGTGCTGGTTCGAAGACGATTGAAGGAGAAACCGCGCGCGCCTATCGCGTTCTTGCCCATTGTTTAAAAGAGAATATGTATGTGGAGGCGTCGCGAATAATTGAAGCAAAAAATAGTGCAGGATGGGGCTTGATCGAGGCCTTGTTTACGGCGGGGATGATATATCTTGGGAAGGCAAAAAATTCAAGAAAGGCAAGCTCCCATTTTATCTATCTGAATAGGGCGGCGCGTTATTTTGAGAGCAGCGCTTGCTGGGCGCGGTCCCTGCATGACCGCAGCAGGGCGATGAGGGGCTATATTAGAGCGCAGAGGGCGTATCAAGAGTTAATGCCGCAAATATCCAAGTCAGAAAAAACCTTGCTCAAAACTTATTACAGGCGCCTGGTAATCTGTTTGGGAAACATAATCCGGATATTGTTTACAAGAGATAAAAATTTTTGGGGGGTCGCGCACGAGGTAATGTTAGCCGGCCGGCCCGTCTTATCCGGAGCAGAAGAGCTTATCGGTATAATAGAGCAGTTTGAGAGAAGATTAGCCGACGCGCGCGCGGCTATTCCCGAAGCCGGCCGGAGGCATCTGATGTTTTCTTTGGCCTATTGTTATGCGATGTGGGCGGATAGTGAATATTGTAAAGATAAGCTGGCTTACCGTCAACGGGCCATAAAATTAACCAGGGAGACCGCGGAAAAAGACGAGCAAGCCGGAGAATGGGATGTCGCGGCCCGGCATTATTCCTTTGCGGCAGAACAGCTCCGTTTGCTGGCAAAAGATCAAATTGGTTTACCGAAGCAGACAGGCGCGCCGGATTCTGTTATTTATCTGCTTGCCGGCAGCAGGTTCTGGGGCACGCTGGGCGTTATACTCCTGGAGGCGCCGTTATTGCGGTACGCGGCTGTGCATTTAAGCGGCGCGCTGGGCGTGACGCTATCATTTGCCACAATGATCGGCATAATTTTACTTTTGGCGCTATTCCACTATTTTATATTCAAATACTGGCTGCATCCGCGCATAAACAAGAAAAACCTCCCCAATAGATTCTTCCCGCTCCTCAAATATTTTTCTTTTCCGATCCTTGCCTACGTTTTAATTACCATTCATCCATTATTTTTTGTGGTCGCTTTCTATATCCATTTGATCTGGGACAGTTACAGAATGGAAATACTTTCCGATATAACTCCCGAAAGAAAGAAAAAGAAAGGGATTACAAGAAGGAGAACGAACAAAATCCTGCTCTACGCCGGAGCGGCTATTGTGACGGCCGCGGAAGGATTATTCTGGCGCTGGTTTGATATCCCGCGGATGCGGCAGGATACCTTTGACATCATTTACGAGCGCCACGTGAATGAAGAAGATTTCAGCGCGCACGCGGATCATCTGAGCGCCAGGATCGCCTCTGCCCGTAGAATGGGTAAAGATGTCTGTTGTTTATTGGAATTCGGCAGGCTCCCTGCAGATGCCCCGGAAATTGAAGAAATAAAATCCGCATATAAGGCAAAAGACTACGCGCGAGTTCAGGCATTGCTGGATGCTTACCGTCAGCGGACAGAAATAGCTTACAATTTATGCATACAAGGAGAGACTTCTGCGGAGGAGATGAAGAAGGGTTTTGCCGGGCTTGATGAGGCAGCTTTCTTATCTAAAGAGGCAGAATTCCTTAAAAGAAATAAATGCTTGGTAATTTTAGAACACTTAA
>JAUYEC010000183.1 GCA_030691585.1 Candidatus Omnitrophota bacterium | reverse complement strand
AAGATGAAGGTTACGTTTAAGGGTGATTACGCGCTGAAGGCTCTATTAGACTTAGCGCTTCATTATAACAAAAAATTGGTGACGGCAGGCGATTTGGCCCAACGCATTAACGCGCCAGTAAAATTCCTGGAACAGGTCCTTTTGGATTTAAAGAAGGGCGGGTTTGTGGAGAGCAGGCGCGGCAACATCGGAGGATACCTCTTATCCAGGGCGCCGGCGCAAATCACTATCGGCGACATAATAAGGTTTATTGAAGGTCCGATAGAGCCGATAAGTTGCCTGGAGCAGCATTATAAAGGCTGCAATGACGTCTATAAATGCGTCTTTCGTCCGATCTGGCAGCAGGTGGCACAAGCGACTTCTGATATTGTGGATAAAATAACCTTTGAAGATTTGGTAAGCCAGGCCTGTTTAAGTAAAGAAACGCTCTCGTATCAGATATAAAAAAAGAAGATGTAGGGGCGGGTTTGAAACCCGCCCCTAAATGGATACATAACGTATGGTAAGAAGTGATTCACGGCGGCTAAGCGCGCTGTCTTTTTTATAATCTAATGTCTACTAAGTTTATCGGGATAATTATATAAAGGAGGAAAAAAATGAGCTTATTGAATAACAGTGATGATCTAAAAGAATTAGTTGAGGCATTGAATTTTAAGGAAAAGGTGGAAAGATCCAAGCAGCTGATCAAAGAGGCATATGCGCGTTATGGCGAATCGCTGGTTGTCGCCAACAGTCTGGGTAAGGATTCTGTGGCGGTCTGGGACCTGGCAAAAAAAGTTGAACCGAAAATCCGCGGTTTTATAGTAACCACAAGGTATAAGCCGGCCGAAACAATTAAATTTATGAAAAATGAGGTGGCTAGGTATCCGGAATTAAAAGTCTATAAAAACGAGGCGCCTATTCCGGAAAGGCTTTATGAAAGCGAGCCGGACAAATGTTGCGATATTTTAAAAGTTGTGCCGGTAAAAAACGCGATAGAAGAATTACATGTTAAATGCTGGGTCACCGGCCTGCGCTGTACCGAGGGCCGCACACGCACGGATTTCAAGGAAGTTGAAGAAAGGGATAAGGGCTTGATCAAGCTTAATCCCATACTTATCTGGAAAGAACGGGAAGTTTGGCAGTACCTGGCGTTGAACCGGGTGCCGGTGAATCCGCTGTACGCAGAAGGGTATCGTTCTTTAGGCTGCGCGCCCTGCACCAAGATTACCAATGACGACAACGAGCGCGCCGGCCGCTGGATCGGCACCAGCAAATGCGGCGGAGAGTGCGGCATACACACCCGGCCGCTTAAAACTATTACTAAAGGGAAGATAATCAGCAAAGACAAATGAATTTACCCGGAGTGATTCTTCTATCGGCAATAGTCATATTCTTTGCGATGAATATGGGCGCCAGCGGTGTAGCGCCCGCTTTTGCCGCCAGCTGGGGGGGAAGCCTCATAAAGAAGAAACAGCTGTTGCTGTTATTCGGGGTTTTTGTAATTCTGGGAGCGGTGATATTAGGGAAAAACGTCAGCCTGACTTTAGGCGGGAATCTGGTGCCGAAGGGCGTTATAGATTTTAATGTTGCGTTGATAATTCTATTTTCCGCGGCATTGAGCCTTTTTCTGGCCAATCTTTTGAAGATCCCCCAATCAACGAGCCAGGTTACGGTAGGGGCGATCGCGGGCGCCGGGTTATTTTTCCAGCATCTTGAATTAAAGGCCCTGTTTGTAAGAATAATCCCGATGTGGATTATTCTGCCCCTGGCATCCTACGGCCTGACCCTGTTTATTTTTAAGAGTGTATATCCTCCCAGGCAGGGTAACTTGCATATTTATCAGAAGTTGTTTGCCAATCATCGCAAGATAAAATTGTCCAGCTTAGTCAGCAGTTGTTATGTCGCGTTTGCCATCGGCTCAAATAATGTGGCCAATGCCGTAGGGCCGCTTCATGGCGCGGGGTTGATAAATATCGGATCAGGGCTGTTGTTGATCGCCCCTTTATTCGCGTTGGGCGCTTCTTTGCTGGGAGCAGGTAATCTTGAGACCGCGGGAAAAGAGATCGTGCCTCTGGGCCTGGTTTCCGGCACTTTAGTGTCTTTTGTCACCGCGACATTGCTTATTTTTGCTTCTCTCCTGGGCGTGCCGCAATCCCTGGTACAGTTAAACATTGCCTCAATTTTTGCCGTAAGCTGCTTAAAAGACGGGCATCGATATACCTGGGACCGCAGTATAACCCAAAGGACTTTTTTTGTTTGGGCGATCACCCCGGTGATTTCATGCGGTGCGGCCTATTTTTTACTGCAATTATTTATTAAAAGATAAACTGGAGTTGTTATGAGCAATGCCGAAAAAGAGATAATGTCTAGATACAATGCGGGTATCGATTCCAGCATCCTGGCATCGATCGGGAAGACCCCGTTAGTGAAGCTTAATCGCATGCCGGGTGCTGATACGGCGGAGATACTCGCGAAATTAGAGTCGTTGAATCCGGGCGGAAGCGTAAAAGACAGGATCGCTTACGCTATGATCGAAGCCGCGGAGCGGGAGGGAATCCTTAAATCCGGATCCGTTGTCATTGAACCTACCAGCGGAAACACAGGGATAGGCCTGGCGATGGTCTGCGCGGTCAAAGGTTACAGATGCGTACTTACAATGCCGGAGACGATGAGCCTTGAAAGGATATATATATTGAAGGCTTACGGGGCAGAAGTTATCCTGACGCCGGCAGGCCTTGGAATGCGCGGGGCAATAAAGAAGGCGGAGGAAATTTCTAAAGAAATACCGTATTCTTTTATACCGCAGCAATTTAAACATTTGGCTAACCCTAAGGCGCATAGAGAAACTACGGCAAGGGAGATCCTTGAGCAGACTGCGGGTAGGCTTGATGCATTTGTCGCGGGAGTAGGTACCGGCGGGACGATTAC
>JAUYEC010000170.1 GCA_030691585.1 Candidatus Omnitrophota bacterium | reverse complement strand
TCCTGTATAAAGAGGCCATCTCCTGGTTTATCCCGTCAAAAGCGATATTAAGCTTGTAAAGGCCGGAACTCAATATATCATCGATACGATCCTCTAAAAGCATGCCGTTTGTCTCCACGATCGAATCTATGCCCTTAGCCGCCGCATACCCTACCATCTTGAATAGGTCGGGATTGACAAGCGGCTCTCCGGCGTAAGAAAAATTTATGCGCCTTAATTTCCAATCTATGGAATCCAGCAGGCCTTTAAATAATTCAAAAGGCATAAGCCCCTTTTGCCTTTTTGAATAATTTACGGTAGCGCATACGGGACACTTAAGCATGCACATATTGCTTGCCTCTACCACGAGCGTCCTGGGCAGGACAAAAGAAAGCAGCCCCGGGAAAACCCTGAAAAGATACCCGGAATAATTAAAATACGACTTTACGATAAAATTATCTATCAACCCCATTGCTCCATATTTAACTTTTGGGTAATATGCCGCGCTATCTCTTTAGCCAAGGCAGCCCATGAGTTGGAATTGGCGATATCTATTCCCGCCTGAAAATTGTCATTGCCCTTAGAAAGCAGTTCTTGTATCCCTGCCACAAATTTATTTTTATCCGCGGCGATATATATAACATCCTTTAGAAAATCCAACTCCGGCAAGGCAGTAGATACCACCGGTTTTCCCGCCGCCAGGTACTCCCACGTTTTTAACGGGAATAAATGGCGGTTAAATCCGTGAGTATGGTAAGGAATGATACAAATATCCATCTGGTTGATATAGGCCGCGATAAGCTCGTTCTTTTTGAAACCCAGATAGTGTATGTTCCTATGTTTGTTTAATTCACGGATATCAAACCCTTTTGGCGTATTGCTGCCGATAAGGATTATCTGCCACTGCGGTTTTTGTCCGGCGATAAAAAAAATAAGGCCGGTATCAATACGCGAATCAAATGTTCCCACGAGCCCAATACGCGGAGAAGGTATGCGCCGGATATCTTCGGGGCCTTTACCGGGGCCGATCTTAACGGCGAAACTACCGGCGTCCACCCCGTTACGCACGAAATGAATATCCGGACAAATGCCTTTCCTTTGCTCACAAAGAGAATACGTGCACGCAAAAGCGATATCGGAATCGGTCAAAAGTTTTCTTTCCAGGGACTGCATTACCTTTTTTCTTCTCTCATTTGGGATCTCTGAAGAAAAATCGTCCAAACAGTAATAAACAGATAATTTCTCTTCAAGTTTTCCCAGCAATTCAGCGCTGCCGGCGCAATATACCCAAAGAATCGGCCGTTTGAAATTCAATTTTTTAACCAGTTTTTTCAAGCAATATAAAAGCAGCCCCTGGTTGATACGGTTGATAAAAAGAAAGTAATTACTGAACGGCAATAAAGGCGGCGGCGTATAAATATATATGGATCCTTTTTTGGCCAGGCCTCCAGCCGCGCGCATCAATCGTTTCGCGCCTTCAAACGGGTCCAGGAACAGATGCAGGAAGGAAACCTGCGCTTCAATATAGAGGATCCTGTTACCGGAGGCTAAAACCGACATGACCTGCTGCTTACTGCCGTAGGGCTTTTCCCAATCGGAAGACGAAACGCAGATAATATTTTCGTTTTCTAATTTATCGCTCAAAAATACCATAGCTTGACCTTAAAGGCGCGATTGAACAGGGCCCTTTCCCTGTCATCAAAAGCCTTATTTAGATATGCCGCCAAAATATATACGCCCATGCCGCAGATCAAGATCAGGAACAAATTGATCCTGTTGACGATCAAGGGCCGTAGAGAAAATAATACCGCTGCCATTACAAGGGAATTGCCCGCTATCTTAAAAAAACTTTTCCAGGGGAAGGCCAGCTCAACCTCTTTCTTAATCAAAACAACATTGATCAAGATTATCGCCGCCAGGGATAAGGCATAAATAGAAGCCACTCCGATTATTCCCATGCTCCCGGCAAGCCACAGTATCAGCAGGATCTTTGGTATCGCGACGATATTTGTTATATTGCTTATATCGGGGCGTTCGATCATCGCGATAACATTACGCAAGGGTATAAGTATGTTTACAAGGAACATCGAGCCAAGAAAAATAAAAAAAACGTTCAGCGACGCGAGATATTTCGGGTCGAGTATATAAATTATCACTTTGTCAATTATAACCGCGATAGCCGCAAAGATCGGAAGAGTCAAAAAGATCAGGAATTTATTGTGCAGCTGGAATATATTCTGTATCATCGATATATCTTTGGCCGCCGCATATTTTTGCACGAAAAGCGGTGCTAATACCGGACGGATGATAAGGCCCGGCGACCAATCGATCAAGAGATTCACGATCCCTGCGGCAAAAGCAAAATATCCCGCGGGAGTTAAGCCGAGAATAAGGCCCACCAAATAGAGATCGAACCTGTTGTCCGTAAAAAACCAGAATAAGCGGTATAGATATTCATTCAGGGCAAACCAGCGCATTTTGCCAAAAATGTCCCGCCCTGCTTTAGCAGACACCGATTTAAACATCGCCCCGATCTTGGCGTAAAAAGCCGCTATCATAATCAGATCAAGCGCCCCAAAAAGAACAATAAGAAACCACACATCCATGCCTCTTTTTATAAGCAGATAGATAAAAAATAATCTTACTGCCGATATAGCGATCTCGCAGGTGATCCGGTATGACTGCTTGAAAAAGGCATTCAGGACGTTACCGAGTATCAACATAATGATGCGCATCCACCCGAAAATGATGATAAACGGCAGTACCTTGTTCAACTGCAGGCGGCTGGTCAAGCCGGGCAAAAACCGCATAATAATAAACGATAACAATATCGCGCCGGCACACGCCCCGGAGATCAAAAGCACGGATTTCTTGAACATCCATTTGACGGTGGAAATATTCCCCTCTTCTAAATGCTGCGGGGCATAGCGCAAGATCAATTCTGCCATACCCAGATCAAGCAATATCGCCACAAAAAATACGCCGTTAATATAAAATGTATATCTGCCGTAATCGGTGACACTCAGGCTCCTGACTATAAGAACAAAAGCAAGCGCGGTAAATACAGAAGAAACGGCCTTGCCGATGTAACTATAGACCGCGTTAAAAATAGCAAATCTGACGCTGTTTTTCGGGCTCATTTTAAATTGTTTAATTTGATTGACCGTTTTTAAGGCCGCGCTTTTCGTGACCGGTACTTTTAACGGTAAAAGCGCGACAAAATATCTTTATCGCGGAAAATAAGCGCCTTCCCCGCAAATCCATCAATTTATGGAAGATCTGTGAAAATTTTACGGATAAAGGCCGGGATTTAAATATCAGGGCCTTTAAATCCCTCAAGGGGAGCTCCGGTGTTTCCCAGCAGGGAATGCCTGGGTCGGTCCCTAAGACGGTATAGATAACTTTCTTGTATTCGGTATTCCATGAAAAATCATAAGGCAGAATACCTTGATCAAAAGCCTGCCTTTCAACTTCGGTCCCGGGATATATAAAGGTAAAAGCATAGATAGCCTTGCCGCGCGGGAGGCGGGCAAATTCATTTATCAGATCAACTGTCTTGGCGGCCTCCTCCATTGTTTCACCCGGAAGGCTCAGGATAAAAAGAGTATCGAAAGGTATGCCCAGTTCCGCGGTCATCGCGACTGCTATACGCGCCTGATCTACCGTAATATTCTTTTTTATTGACTTAAGGGTCTTGGCGCTGCCAGATTCTACGCCGTAAGTAATGTGGCGGCATCCGGCTTTTTTCATAAGTGATAATATATCACGGTCAACCGTGTTAACCCGCGCCAACGCGGACCAGGCAATATCCAATTTACGTTTAATTATACCCCGGCAGATCGCATCAATATGGCCGCGATCCATAGTAAGCGTGTCATCATTAAACATAAAACCTTTATAACCGTAAATCTCATGCAACCGCTCTACTTCATCGAGAACAAGATCCGGCGAGCGTTTGCGGAATCTGTGTTTTTGCAAACCGGTCATGGAACAAAAGGTGCATTGATTAGGGCACCCCCGGCTGCTTATTACTCCTATGGCCGGGATACTTGTCCCCCTTACCCGCATTTTATAACGCGGCAAATCGAATAAATGATACGCGGGGATCGGCAAAGAATCCAAAGCGTCATTTAATTCCCTGTCCGGATTTTCCGTTATCCCGCCGTTCTCCCTGAAATAGATACCCGGGATCTCTTTAAGGCCGGCCCCCGCCTCAACAGACCGCGCGATTTCAAGCATAGCCATTTCACCCTCGCCCTTGACTATGCAATCGATCTCGGGCACCAACAACAAAGCATCCTTTGCGGTCGGGTGAAAATGCGGGCCGCCGGCGACAACAAAAGCTCCACACTCTTTTTTTACCATCTGAATGGCCGAGATCGTGGCGAATCTAGCGGAAGTCGTAGAGGTAAAACCTACGATGGCAGGCTTAAATCCGATGATCTGGCTAATGATCTTATTTACATCGTTTCCGGAAGAAACAGGATCAACGATGCGCACCGGATGCCCTGCTTTTTCAAGGACAGCGGCAATATAGGCTAAGCCCGGATGCGGCAGGTAATCCAGCGTCAAAACACTTTTATCCGGAGAGACTTCGACGAGTACAATATTCATATTATTAAGGATAGGCGCGTATAGTTCTTAAAGGTTTATGCGCCCTCATGCAATCGGAACAAAACGGCAAAAATCTTTTTTTGAGCAATTCCGAGCGCACGTGCCTGGATTTTTTATTGAGCCAGACTTGACGAAAAGACGATTCAAATACATTACCCAGAGGATAGTCCGCGGCAAGAGGCATATAGCAACAGACTTTTAGATCACCGTTCCATGCGACATAAGGAACAAACGGTAAAGGACAAACCGGCCCATAAGGTTTACGGACAAAAGAGAAAACCGGCCCCAGATCTATGTCAGGGAAAAGAACACGGCAGGCTTTGTACGCCTTATCCAGATCGGCAGGCACCGGAACTCTTCCGCCATAACCCCATTTTGTATTTACCGCCTCGATCAAACCCGGCTCAATATCCAAAGAACGCAATAATTTTAAAAAAGCCTCTATCTCGTGGCGATTTTCCTCCATAATGGTAAAACTGGCTTTGACTAAGGGCAAAACCGTTTTATGACGCTTTTTTGCTTCATTAAGCATCCGGATATTGCGCAGAAGTATTGAAAAATCATTTTTGCGGATCTTGCGGTATGTTTCCGCGGTAGCGCTATCGATAGATATAATGATCTCGTGGACTTTATTATGTATGGCCGAATCGATGATTTTATCAGTAAATAAAAGCCCATTTGTAAAAAAAACAACCTTAACCCAAGGCACGCGAGTATGAAATAGGCTCAAGAATTCGCAAAACTGCGGATGCAACAACGGTTCTCCAAACCCGTTAAATAAAATACTGCTTAGATACTTGCCCGCTTGGTTTAACAGGCCCTTTAAATCATCGACCTTCATAAAACCTGTTTCTTGCGTACCGGCACTGTTCTTCTTGCAGCTTATGCATCTCAGGTTGCACGCATTCGTAGGCTCAAGTATGATAGACGGCGGGTAAGCGAATGAAAGATCCTTACCGGCGGAAAATGAGATCCTTTGAACACCCAAAGCCAATAACTGCTTCGGAGTCTTCGAAAAGGCCTTCTTTATTGTTCTAATTTTTCTTTTCATATTATTCTGCCGTGAGAGTGTTTAATTCCTGCCGCCCTTCTTTGCCAAAAAATGAATATACATGCCATCCCGGCCGATGATCAATCTTTCCAGGAAACCGCAAGGCCTGCGGTAAAAATCCCGGGAGATCCTTGTGATATCGCTGAAGCCCGATCGCGATAGCATCCGGCGTATCTCTTGCTCGGAAAAGGCATTCCTTATCGGGACACAAAGATTATCCAACCATTCATTCTTATTTCTTACAAAAAGCAGTTTTCGAAGCAAATAATACGGCACTAACCTGGAAAATAGCCGGTAAAAGTTTATCTTATGCTCGTTCATCAGGCCTCCGCGGCCGTAAACGCCAATAAAAAGCAGGCCTTGCGGCTTAAGCACCCTGAAAAATTCCGATAGCGCCTTATTGATATCCGGAATGTGGTGCAGGACGCCGTTGCAATTGATAAAATCAAACGCTCCGTCTTTAAAAGGAACTCTCTCGACCGAAGACTGGACCAACGCGCAATTATTTAACGGTTCGAGATTTTTCCGGGCGATCTTTAAACATTCATAGCCGATATCAAAGGCAATTACTTTAGTTTTATCTATCTTGGAGAAACTGTAACTTGCAACGCCGCTTCCGCAACCGGCATCCAGGCAGGTCTTTCCGGCAAACCAGTCTTTTTCAAGTCCCGTGCGATCGATATAATTTTGCGCTTTTTTATAAAATTCATCCCCGCTAGTTCTAACGAATAAGTCCGCGTACAGATCCGCCGTTTGTTCTTCTATTGTCTTTCTATCGCGCATCGTGGAAATAGGCTCTTAATTGCCGGCAGACATATCGGACATCCGCGTCCTTGAGCATGGGATGCATCGGTAATGACAAAATTTGACTGCAATATTTTTCCGTAAGTGGCAGCCCCTTCTGTTTCTCTTTCCCCGATAATGGCGGCTGCAAATGACAAGGCACCGGATAATGAACGCCTGTTTCAACACCCTTATTTAAAAGATATTCCCGGATCTTATCACGGCCCTCTGCTCTTATAACAAACATATGCCAGACATGATAAGCCCACGGCTTTTCTTGGGACAAAACAACAGGGAGGCCTTTCAGGCCCTTGGCGTAAGCAGCCGCGATTTCGCGGCGCCTTAAATTAAAAGCATCCAGCCGCTTAAGGCCGCATCTGCCTATAGCCGCCTGTATCTCATTGAACCGTTCATTGTAACCGCTGACAGAATGTAAATATTTAGAAGCGCGGCCATGGTCGCGCAACATCCTGATCTCTTTATTGATCCGGGAACTGTCAGTCGTAACGATGCCGCCGTCGCCGCAAACAGTCAAGTTCTTCGAAGGATAAAAAGAAAAACAACCAGCAACGCCCATAGAGCCGGCTGCTCTATCCTTGAATTTAGCTCCATGGGCCTGACAGGCATCCTCCGAGATAAACAATCCGTGTTTGCGGGCAATCCTGGCTATCTCCGCCATATTCGCGGGATGCCCGTAGAGATGGACCGGAATTATGCCTTTTGTCTTTCGCGTGATCTTTTCTTCGATCTTCGCGGGGTCGATTGTATAGGTATCGTCTATATCCACGAATACGGGCCTGGCCTTCAAGTTAAGTATGGGCTCGACGGTAGGAAAAGCCGTATGCGAGGGGACGATTATCTCATCTCCCTCTTTTATCCCCAAAGACATTAAAGTCAACCATATAGCCGATGTGCCGGAGCCGGTCAAGATGGCGAATTTCGTGCCGATAAAACGCGCGAATTCTTCCTCGAATGCCCGGCTTTCATCACCCAGTATAAAGCGTCCGGAATCCAAGACTTTCAGGACACTCTGTTTCAGCGCTTTATCGATATAGACTTTGGACAAAGAAATATTAACTTTTGCTTGTTTCATAATTTATTTTTCCTTTTTTCAAGTATATAATCGCCTATCACCAGGCAATCCAGCCCTGATTGATAAAATGACGCTACGGCCTGATAAGGCGTACAGACAACCGGCTCATCCCTGACATTAAAACTTGTGTTTAAAACAACCGGCGTTGAGCTCAACCGATAGAAATGTTTGATCATATCGTAATAAATTGGATTGACGCTGCGTTTTACTGTCTGCACCCTGGATGTGCCGTCAACATGCACAACCGCGCGCATTTTATTTATCTTATCCTTACGCGCATCGAAATTCATGGTCATAAACGGCGCATCAGAGGCGCCGTCAAAATACTGCGCCGCCTGCTCCTCTAATATCGACGGAGCGAACGGCCTGAATGATTCCCTGAACTTAACAAGATGGTTTATCCTGTCCTTCATGTCTGCCGGGGCAGGATCCGCCAAAATCGAGCGTGCCCCCAGGGCCCGTGGCCCGTATTCCATTCTCGATTGGAACCAGCCGATTATTTTACCTTCAGAGATCTTTTTTGCCGTGAAACTCGCGACATTATCGCACCGGCGGAAATCACATTTTATATGCTTTAAAGCGCGTTCAATATCCGTGTTTGAATAACCCGGCCCGTAATAGGCATGGCTCAAGCGCTCGAATTTGCAGCCATGGCCCACAGCGATCTTTAAGGCCGAACCCATAGCCATTCCGGCATCGCTTGACGCCGGAGGGATAAATATATTGTCAACAAAAGGAAGTTTACGCAAACGCGCGTTGGCCACGCAATTCAAACCCACGCCCCCCGCAACACACAAATTGCGGCTGCCGGTCAGGCGATAAAGCTCAACGGCCAGATGGACGATCACATCCTCAAGAAGGTTCTGCGCGCTGGCGGCAAAATCCATATGGTAGCGGGTTATCCTGGAACCGGGGACCCTGGGACGCGTAAAATGATTTAGAAAGCTACGGCTATAAAGCGGCTCCTGCATGGAAGGAAATGACTGGCCGGCCGGCACCTTTCTCATCGCGTTCAAATTGAAGATGTATCCGGCGGCGTCTTTCTTCAATAACCAGGACAAATCAAATACAGGCTTTCCATATGAGGAGAGGCCCATAACTTTATATTCGTCATTGTTGCGGTTAAATCCCAAATATTGAGTAACAAGATTATAGTACGCGCCCAAAGAATTGGGCCGGCGGAACTCCCTTAATTTGGTTATCTTTGGGCCCTTGCCATAAGCTAAAAGCGTGGATATACCGTCTCCGGAAAGGTCCATAGTAAGGATACCGGCGTCTTTAAACCCGGAGACAAAGAATGCACTGGAGGCATGCGCAAGATGGTGCTCAACAAGGGCGATCTCAGGGCAGCTGCCGAACCTGAATAAAAAATAACTGCGCAACTTATCCTTTATACCTTTATAGGTCGAACCGGAAAAAACCAATAGATCAACTTCGCGAATAGATATTTTTGCCTCACTGAGGCAATACTTGATAGCGTTCAACGGGATCAGCCCCGGCGCGTGCTTGATCCGCGCAAATCTTTCTTCTTCAGCTGCCGCGATAATACTATTGCCCCGGATAAGGCAGGCCGCCCCGTCCATATTGCCCTGCCTGAAACCTCCGCTTAAACCAAGTATGTGCATAAATTGTCCTTCCCTTCCTTAAAGATCAACGTAATTTATTGATGAACTCCGCCATTTTAACTTCTTTTCCCGTCGCCGCCGATTCATACATTGCCGATATCAATCCAAGGCTGAGCTTTCCTTCGTTGCCGTCAACATAAGGAATATTTTCGCCGTTTAATACCCGCAACACGTCCTCAAAAAACGTTTTATGGCCGTAGCCGTAAACATTCGGCGGATCCTGCGTAAGGCCCTGGATATTCTCATCATCATTTTTATCCTTGAACTCCCACATCTGGATCTTGTTCATCTGGATGCCGCCGACCTTGGCCGTTCCGTTTTCACCGAGGATAGTAACCGAACCCTCCAGGTTTTTTGGAAAAACACAGGTCGTCGCCTCAATGATGCCCCATGCCCCGCTTTTAAATTTTACAAGGCCTAACCCGAAGTCTTCGGTATCGATCTTATGGGTCAGTGTATCGATCCTGGCAAAAACGCTGTCCACAGGGCCCATAAGCCAGCAGAGCATATCTATATTATGGCTTGCCTGGTTTATAATGACACCGCCGCCCATGCCCCTTGTCCTGAACCATTCGTGCTCATCGTAATAATGCTGGTCGCGCTGCCAATAGACCGTGGTCTTACCGTAGAATATCCTGCCAAACCTTTCTTTATCCACGGCCTCCTTAAGTTTGACGATCGGCGGATTGTAGCGGTTCTGTTTTACGACGAACAATTTTACATTATTTTTTCTGCAGGCCTCGATCATCCTGTCGGCATCAGGAAGCGTTATCGCGACAGGTTTCTCGCTGACGACATGCTTCCGGGCTTCGGCGCTGTCTATCGCCATCCGGGCATGCATATGGGTTGGCGTGCATATATCGATAATATCTATGTCCTCTGACTTTAACATCTGCTTATAATCCAGGTAAGCCGGACATCCGAATTTATCGGCATAGGAGCGCGCCCTGTCCTCGATAATATCGCATACCGCCACAAGTTCAACGCTCGATAAGGCCGGATAAACGCTTGTGTGTATCTTGGATATCCTGCCGCATCCGATCAAGCCAACGCGCCATTTTTTCATCTTTTATATCTTCCCTTCGGGGTTATTGATTTAGCCTCTTTTTTATTTCCCCATAAACCTCTGATGCCACAATTCCAGGCATAAAAGCGCCCAGATCTGGGACGAATAGTCCATTTTTTTCTCAATATGCATTTTCACCATATTTTTCACTGCTTCCGGATTAAAATATCCCCTGCCCAGCGCTGCCTTGGAAAGAACGGTCTCGGATAAGAAATCTTTCAATCCGCCCCTGAACCAGTCTCCCACCGGGACTCCAAAACCCATCTTTTTTCTATGTATGTTCTCTTCAGGAATCAAGCCTTTGACCGCTTTTTTCAGAATATACTTCTTTGTAAAGTTCTTCATTTTATATTCCGCGGGGAGCAAGGCTGCAAACTCCATCAATTCCTGGTCTAAGAATGGCGAGCGCGCTTCTAAAGAATTGGCCATGCTCGTAATATCAACCTTAACCAACAAGTCATAAGGAAGATAGGTCATTGTATCGGCCAAAAGGAGCGAATCCAGAAGAGAAAGCCCCTGGCCCGGTTCTAAAAAACGGCTGACCAGGCTTAAAGGATGGGCGCCTGAAATACTGTCCGCCAGGCCCCGTGAATATATATTCTTTTTCATCTCAACATCGAATATGCTGACCCATTTAAGGTACCTCTCTTGACGCGGCAGGACCGCGCCGTTAATGAATCTTTTAACTCTCCTTGACCTGCTCTTAAAATTAACGGAATCCGGCAATAAAGCGGCGGCGCTTTTGGCCATCATCTTCAGCGCGCCGGGTATCATTTCCGCCGCCAGCATCGCCTGATACCTGTCGTATCCGGCAAACACCTCATCTCCTCCGTCACCGTTTAAGGCAACGGTGACGTATCGCCGTGTTTGTTGCGCTACGTAATATGTCGGGATGCAGGAAGAGTCGGCATAAGGCTCGCCGTAACGCTCAACTAATAACGGGAGGATCTCCATTGCCTTCGGTTCAACGATAAGTTCATTATGCTCAGTATCAAACCTGCGGGCAATGTTCCTGGCGTACTTAAGCTCGTTATAATCGCTTTCCTTAAAACCTATGGAAAATGTCTTTACCCTTTTGCCGGACAATTCACTCATCAAGGCGACTACGGTACTGGAATCGATTCCTCCGCTTAAAAAAGCTCCTAAGGGGACATCGCTATACAACCTGATCTTGACGGCTTGCCTCAACAACCTCAATACTTCATCCGCCGCGTCCTGTTCGGAGATCTTGATCTTATTACTATAATCAAGCTCCCAATATTTCATTATGTTAACCGTATTATCCTTGAATAAAAGAATATGCGCCGCGGGAAGCTTGAATACATCCTTATAGATCGTAAAGGGGGCCGGGATATAGCCAAAAGTCAGATAGTAATTAAGAGCTTCGGAATTTATCTGTTTATCTATCGCGCCGCTTGCCAATAATGAAGAGAATTCTGAAGCGAAATAAAATTTTCCGTTTTTATGGTAATAGACGAGCGGTTTTTTGCCGGCCCTGTCCCTGGCCAGTAAAAGGCTTTTGTCCCTCTTGTCCCAGACGGCAAAAGCGAACATGCCGCGCAGGTATTTAACACAGTCCCGGCCGTGGTCCTCATATAGATGTATAAGGCATTCCGTATCGGTGTTAGAGCGGAATTTATGGCCCCGTTTTAGAAGCTCCTCCCTTAATTCATGAAAATTATAGATCTCTCCGTTAAAGGCCAGCCACACACTTTCATCTTCATTGCACATAGGCTGGCGCCCGGCCTCGGACAGGTCAATGATCTTGAGCCGCCTGTGCCCCAGGCCGGCACTTGGCCCGGGGGCTGAAATATCCGTAAAGATCCCCTCGTCGTCCGGCCCGCGATGGCGCATATTCCGGCACATATTCAAAAGGGCCTCTTTATTGATCTGCCCGTTACCGTTATCTATGATCCCGCAAATTCCGCACATAGCCTGATCCCAAAAAAGTTAGTTTGATTTCTTCGCGACAGCGATAATATTAGGCGCCAGGAAGCCGACTTTCTTTAAACACAGATAGAATTCCATTTTGGATAAATAATATAAAATGTCCCTGGCTAAGCGTCTTTTGCAGTCGAGCACCCAGGGCGAGGGATACTGGTAATAATACCCCACCAGATTGTGCCAGACAGGAAGCTGGATAGGTTTGCCTATCTTGAATTTGATTACCTTAAAACCCGCCTTCTCGAGCATCATTTTAAGGGTATCCGCGGAATAATGGACCACGTGTTCATATGAATCAAAAATATCGTGCTTTTTGAGCCTTCCGGTCAACTTTGCGAGCCGTAATTTAAAAATATTGAACATGCCATTGGGAACTTTGATAAACAGGACGCCGTCGGGTTTTATGACTCTTTTAATTTCCGCCAGCAACACGGACGGGTCGGCGATATGCTCAAAAACATCCGTGAGCGTTACAATATCGAAGAAATCGGCTTTAAAACCGGCATTTTCCAAAAAAGCGGTTTTGACATTAAGGCCGAAATAGCGCCTGGCCATTTCCGAGAGCGAAACGGACGGCTCTACGCCATAAATTTCCCATCCCTTCCAATTTTTGGCATTCCTCAAGAAAAAACCCATGTTGGTACCTACATCCAGGAAGTTACCCGCCGGCTTATAGCGCCGGATCAACTTAAGGTCATCCCGGTAATTTTTATCCCTGTGGTGCGGCAATTTCCCCTCAAATATCAACCTGGCTTCCTGGAAATATTTTTCGGCGTTTCCGCTGTATATGGCCTCCGGATGCGCCAGGCGCGGGTTCACATAGATAAGGCCACAGTTATTACACGAGACTATTCCGAGGCTCCCTCTTTCAACATAGATCTTGCGGCAATTGTCCGCACCGCACAGCGGACAATCCACGTTCATGACCTCGGACTTTAAGTAGGACTCTTTTTGGGTGCCGCCCCTGTCATATTTATTTTCCATATTACCGGTCCTGTAAAAGCTGCATTACCTCCAAAAATTTCGGAGCATTAATTTTCAGGGAATACTTCTCTTCCACCGTCCTTCTGCCCTCCAGACCTATTTTGCGGCGCAGCCCGGCGTCCTCGATCAAAAGCGAAAGCTTATTTATCCATTCCTGCCCGGAAGCAGCAAGAAATCCGTTAACGCCGTCCCGTATGATCTCCTTATTGCCGCCCACAGATGACGCGACCACAGGCACCCCCACGGCCATATATTGGATCGTTTTAAAAGGGGTTTTCGCCAGCGCCCATTCATTATCCGGCAAAGGATAAACCCCGATATCGAGGCCCTGAAAATTGGCAACCTCCTCTTCGAGCGTCCATTTCTGGTTAAGCACGCTGACTCCCGGAAAACTTACCCTGCATCCGCCGCCGATTATTTTGAAATCGAATTCATATTTTTTGGAAAGCTCCTGCAGGACAGGGACTATTTGTTTCAGGCAAGGCAGCGTAGTATGGCTGCCGATCCAGCCGATCAGGATCTTATTATTTGTTTGCCTGTGATCCTTTACCTTGAACTTGGCCGTGTCAATGGAGGTCGGGATCACCGTTATACCGGGATTATACATAGAGAGGCTGTTTAACAGATAGTTATTACAAACAATGACGCGACTGCTAAGCCGTAAATTCAAATAGAATTTCTTTGGATTTTTCAACCACTTGAACATGCCCTTGCCGCTTGATAGATATATCGCGTCTTCAAAATCAAAAATTATCTTTTTGCCCATAAAACGGAACAACATTTCAAGTAACGGCGGGCCGAAGGGAAATGCCTCAATGTGTATAAAAACGATATCGTACTTATTCGCCCTGAAGATATCGGCGAATCTTTTTGCGCAGCTTATAATAAAATAAGCGAGCTTCCTGAAATTATGCCCCCGGGAATAAAGCATCTTATAAAATCCCGAAGATATAAACGGCCGCAGACGCCATTTGATGCCGTTCTCTGTCAGGAAGGGAAGATATTGCTCTACCCTGTAACGGTTGCTGGGCCCCTCCGTAGGATATGGAAGTATAAAAAGTATCTTCATTGTTTACGATGCCTCTGCGGCCGCCCTCTTTCCGTCGATAATCGCGTCATCCATCCACTGGTACTCCCAGCTGCCGTAACGGCCGCAATTATAGATTTGGCGTTTACGCAAAAAATTATTGATTAACGCTACGTTACGCGGCCGCGAGTGGTCATATATGACATAGGCATACTTAATATCCATAGAATTCAGCAATTTGATCTTGTCGGTTTTTTTTATAATTCCCGCCGTTATCAAGTCACGGATGACCTTGGACGCGATATCTTTATAGCCTAACGGCTTGAATTTTGAATACGCTACCTCTGCCTGGACCGAGCTATAACCCTCCGGCACGCAGGACGCGGAAAAATTTCCCGGGAAACTGACGCGAAAAGCCGCGAATTGTTCTTCCGGAAAATATACCCAGTGGTCATTACTTATGTTTTTTCTCTTGATACTGAAATTGAGGCACAATACAGAATTGTATATCAGCTCCTTTGCCGCTTGCGCCACCTTATCCGGTGCCGCGCGAATTATTCCGATAAGTTCCGGCAGGGGAATGGTTGAAATAAGTTTATTATAATCAACGCTTGTCCCGCCGTCAAAATACACGGTTTTGGCATGGATATCGATCTTCACGGCTCTTCTGCCTAAATATATCCTGGATCCTTTTTTTAATAACGCGCCTGCCAGGCGCTGTATGCCGCCCTGGCGCGGATAGCGGAACAAGGCGTTGGGCCCGAATTCTTCTTTTTGCAGGGAAACCGCGCCTCTTATCACCTGGAGCAGGTCGGGCTTAGGCACTCTTGGGCCTATCCAATCCGTAGTCATCTTGTCCGCCTTGACCGTCCAGAATTTTTCGCTGTAAGGAAGATAGAAATTATCCGCGATCCCGCGGCCAAAATGGCTATATACCCAATCCTGGTAATTCTCATAATTAGATTTATGCTTGTCGTATACTTCGATAAATCCCGCCAGGCATTGCGTTACTATGTCCGCGGGCAATCCGAAGGTGTTTGCCTGAAAGGGATATTTTGTCATGGCCCCGCGCGAATATATCCACGCAAGGCGTCTTTTTTTCTCAAAACCCGCTTTCTTTCTGGCTAGATCAAGAATATACTGCTTTTTAGTATGGAGGACATGGATACCCTGGTCAAATGTAAAACCGCCGGAGCGCGTCGATGAACATGTCCCGCCGATCCGGCCCTCTTTTTCATATATGGCGGCGTTAGTATACCCGGCGGCGCTCAGGCCCGCAAGGCCGGCTCCCAGTATTATCATTGTTTCATCCTTCCTATCATTTTATAACCCTCAAAGAGCTTCCCGGGGTCCTTAAATAAAAGAGGCGCGCGCCAGAGATAATCAAATGTCCTTGTATGATGATAACAGACCGGGCATTTTCCTTTTTTTATTTTCATCCTTACCTGCCTGGCCTCGGGAGAGCGCCATATCCGGCTGAAGGAGCGGCCCTTAACATTTCCCAAAGGCATATTCCAGGCGCAGCAAGGATAGAGCGTACCGTCAAATCCGACCAACGGCCCGTTATATCCGCCGCCCAAGCACGCAAATTTATAGAAACATTCGTTATTATGCATGAACTCTTTTGAAGCCTGCAAATAAAAAGGGTTGCTCCTGATTACGCTCGAGGGTTCACGCATCAACGCGATGATCTTATTGATCATTTCATCATAAGCGGGCCAAGGCATATTCTGCCGGTCACTTGAAGCGCGCAAAGTGGTTTTGCCGTAATAAACATTGCTGGCCGGATTATAAATAAGGCTGTTTATCCCTATTCTTTTTGCCAGGGCGGACATTTGCGCCGGATCATGAAGGCTGCCGGCAGTGATGGTAGAAACAAGATTGATCCTTACCTTTAAAGAATCTTTGTTTACGACTCTTACCAGTAGATCCAATGAATTCAAGATCCGCGCGAATATCCCCGGCACGCCCCGGATGGCTTCATGCTGTTGTTGATCAGGCGAGTCCAGCGATACATAAACAACATCGATATTCCTGGCGAATTCCGACACATTAGATTCTGTAATTAATGTGCCGTTGGTCACTATGGCGGTATTCAGGCCCGCTTTACGGGCGATCTTCAGGATATCTATAAGCTCCGCCCTCAAGAACGGCTCGCCGCCGGTCAATTGGACCGTCTTTACACCGTATGAACGCAGGTCACGGAACAATCTTTCAAATTCATCAAGCGAAATGCCGCCTGTTACAGCGCTGTCCTTCCAGAAATCACACATGGCGCATCTTAAATTGCACCTGTCGCTTACAATAATGGATACTGAATCCGGCGCATACAAAGGACGGCCAAGGCCGTAAGAAGCGATCACTTTTATGTACCTTGCGATCAAGGAAATGCTCATTTAGGGGCCTTTACATCCTGGTTTATTTCCTGCAAATACTCTCTTAGCGCTTCCTGCCAGGGCCGCATTTTGATCCCGAGCAGCTTGAGCTTATAATTATCCACCGCCTCGGAATCGGGCCTGGGGGCAGGCAATGGAAAGGCGTCAGAACTAATGGGTATGACCTTAACATCATTTCTGTTAATATATTCCACGATCTTACATGCTATATCATATCTGGACGCGACACCATCGTTGGTGATATGGTACAACCCGTAGCGGCCAAGGCCAATAACCTTGATGATACATTCTGAAAAATCCTTTGTAAATGTCGGACAGCCTATTTTATCATTAACGACTGTCAATGTGTCCTTCGTTTTTAAAATTTCCACTATCTTGGCCACGAATTTTTTATCCTTGAGGCCGCCTCCTATCATCCATCCGGCCCTGAATATAAAATAATTGTGCAAAAGATTCTTTACTATCTTTTCTCCTTCATATTTGGACTTAGTGTAAATGCTGATAGGGTTGGGCTCATCGAATTCATTGTATGGGCCGCTCTTTTTTCCGTCAAAAACGCCGCAGGTGCTGATATAGACCATGGGAATATTATACGCCTGACAGGCAAGCGCCATATTCTCCGTGCCTAAAGTATTTACGGTATACGCGTGGTCAGCGCAAGTCTGGCATTTATCAACATCCGTTTCGGCAGCCAGATGAAATAGAATATCGGGCCTCAAGCGGCCAACACGTTCTTTTACGGCGTTAAAGTCCCTGATGTCAAGATATGATATAGCAGAATTTGCCGTATTGATATCGGTCATAAAAACCTCGAATCCCTTATTCGATAACTGCGGGCACAATGCGCTGCCCAGCATTCCGTTGGAGCCGGTGACCAAACATTTCATATTCATCTCCTTTTGGTAATTATGAACTATAGCCTGCGCTTACGCGGCCAATATCCTCGTGTAGACGGATTGATACCTGTCTATGCCAATATTGAGCGAAAAATATTTTTTTGCCGCCGCAACACACCTGTGGCGCAATACATCGCCTTCAGATTGAAGCTCCTGGATCTTACGCGCGGCCCTTTCGTACTCTTCTTCTGAAAAATCCGTAATGACCACCCCCACATTTTCTCCGGCGATTATCTGTTCGCTATCGCCGATGCCCGCGTTGATAATGACCGGGATACCGCTATTGAGATACTCGCCTAATTTAGTAGGGCAGCAGGCTATGCGGGAATATCCCGGCTTATAAAAAGCAAGGCCTACCTTAGAAGCGCGGAGATACTGCGGCACGAGATCATTACTCAGACTGAGTATGGACATATCTTCTCCGCCGCCTGTTCTATTTTTAAGGTAACCGGTCTCCGCCGTCAGAACCAAAAAAAAGCTTTTTTTAAACATGCCCTTTACGGTATTAAAAAATTTAAACATCTCATCAGGCATATACCATGTGCTGACCGAACCGATATATGTGATGACAAAACAGCCATCGCGGCGCAAGCGTTCAAGAAAAGCAATAGGAGCTTCCTGCCGGATCGGCTTATCAATATCCACGCAGGTAGGGATCACGGTAATATTTAATTCGAGCCCCGCGTATCTTTTTTTGAATTCATCCCGGCCCAACGCGGTCAACATTATAATCTCCTCGGCGCTTGATACAAGCATCATTTCAATAGCCTTCGACGCTTTGTACAACCAACCGCCTTCTTTCCAGATCCCGGCCTCGACCCTCTCTTCCGGCCAGAACCCCCTGACGTCCAGGATAACTTTGCATTTAAGGATCTTTCGTATAAAGAACGCGATAACAGAGCCTATAAAGCTTCTTCCATGAATGAACTCGATCCTGTCTTTTTTTGCTATTGCAATACCTGTTATCAGGCCCTGCGCCAGGTCATACGCGGTGGCGATCAATGCCGGCCTCTTATGGTATGTCAAAGGAAACCACCGCGCGCCCGCCAGAGTTAATTCATTTTTTATTGAACTTATCAGGGCCGCGTCCTTAAGGCATCCCGCCTTCTCAAATGTCAAAATGTTAAAACGCAGGCCCATTTTCTTGGATAGGCCGGTGATATAAGGAATGATCTGCGCGCGGCCAAGGTTGTCGGCGAGCCCGTCATAAGAAATATATAATACGCTCATTCTCTATTCACCGCCGCGCCCCCTATTCCTATCGCAAGGATAGCGCAATAAAAAGGGAGCAAAACGCTTTTATGGCGCACCAATGTGCCCACATTGCCCTCAAAATATGTAAGCATTGCCAACAGCACAAAAAAAGGCACTATTATAGGCAATGCCAGGGTGAAAAGTTTAAGATTACGGAAGCAGAAAAAAATCCCGCAAGCGGCCCAAAAAAACGTTATTAACATAAAGTGCCCTTCCGGTGAAGCCAGGAGTTCCGTTTTGCTTCTGGAGAACCAGGCTACCGGAGAAAAAAAGACATGATAAAAACCGGTCAAAGTCATAACCGCAAATTCCTTGACCGACGGCGGATTAAACTTAGTAATGCCTATCTTTTTCATCTTTTCGTCATAATTATATCTCTCGGGGTAGATCTGATAGCGGGTAACGGCATCATACTGATAGACCATGCTTTTAGCAATTGAGGCGTACGTGAATCTCTTATATACCCTGCAGGACAAGTCTCTGGCCGCGGGTGTGGCCAAAAGGCACGTTACTGACAGAAAGATACCGACCTTGATGAGCTTGTGGTAAGCCTGGAGGCTTACAAAAACATACAACGACCCAACAAGCCCGGTCATAAGATAGAATACCGGCAAAGCGGCAGGCCTGAATAACCTTATACCGGCCGCTGATAAGAATATCAGCGGCGCATAACCGCAGATGATAAAAAAACTTTTTCTGTTCTTTATGGCCTTGACCAGATACAACAGGCTAAAAATACCCGATATAAAGAAAAAAACTATCATCTGATCCTTTACCCCGCTGATCGACCAGAAAAACATCGACGGGATAAAAAGCGCGAGCGGCAGAAATATAAAAGCCGTCTTTTGGCCAAAATTATCCAGCAGGTACCGGTAAATGATATAAACCGAAATTATAAAAAGAAGGGAATTAATAAGCTTTACTGTTACCGGAGAATAACCGAACAGCGCATAGACCAATCCCAGGTAATAGGTATAACCGTCCACTCTCCAGTCGTCATATTTCGGCAATGCTCCCTTATAGGTGCTTCTAAAACGGCGCAAGTTCGCCAATTCATCGGCTATGAGATACTTTTCAATTTTCGTGTTTGTGGTAAGCTCCGCTATGTATGCCGCCCCGCCGGAATAGCCGACAGCGTCTCCTGCTGTATCACTCCCCTTGCTGAGAGCGTAGCCGATAGAGACGTGCAGAATGCAAAGCGTTACGCGCAAGATAACAGCGATCAGGAAAATAACGGCCGCCTGCTTATTATGCCTTCGCTTTATGTATAGAATGAAAGCGGAAAACGCAATAAGCAGTAAAGCAACGCCGGAGGAAAAGAACAGGCCGGCCCCTAAAGCGGCCCCTGCGCACAAAATAAGTAAATTTTTCCCGCGCATCTCTACCCTACCCCGCATTTATTTTATAAATCTTAAACCTGCCGTCGTCATAAACTTTACGCGTACCCTTATACGCGCTATCAATCAAATCATAGAAACCGCTTGTCCTGCCGATAAGGACGTAATTAACCCTGTATTTTGACAATAAACCGAGAGCGTCTTCTTTTAAAAAACCCGCATACTTGTTTTTTAGATGCTGCAGATATGCATCCGGCATAATAGAGCCGCCGTAAGAGACCTCCGCGCTCATCCCCCGGAAAGCGATACCGTTCCAGTAGGTAAAAAAAGTGTGCGCATCATTTAAGTCATAGCCAAAAAATCTTAAAGCGGACAAATAGCGGTGTTCGGTCTCTTCCCTGGAAGCAAGCGTATCCAATACCGAAGGAAGATAGACATAATTATTCGCATACATCAATAGGTCCTGCTGATAGGGAATATTACCGGTTACGAAATTCATCGGGTCATTAAGCACGACGTCTTCCCTGGAACTATTTTCATTCAGCCAGTTAAAGGGCCCCGAAAGGCTCTGCATCTCTACAAATTTACCCCTGAATCTTTGGTAATAATTCTCCTGCTGTAATAACGCGAGCGTAACAAATATAACCATAGCGGAGATCTTCAGTGTTTTTTTTACCGTCTCCGGGAATTTCTTCTCCCTTAAATATAAAGCGGCGGTAGAGAATAACGCGATAAGTGTAAATGTCTTAACCATATAATTTTGCCAATGAGACGGCTGGGACGTCCTGCCGGTGATCAGCTGTTGATTCAGGCAGATAAATCCGGATAATACAAAAAGGATGATGAATTCCGCCGCCTTAGTCCTTCTTGAATAGTGGAACCATACGATAAAAATTGAGCAAAGTGTAATTCCTGCCGGAATTATCGGGATCCGCCCGTACATAAAAGAGAGCCTTTGAAGGAAATACCCGTATTCAGGAAGGCGTATTAGTTTTAAATAATTAACCGCGAACGGCGCCGACACAACAATAATTATAAGGGCTGCCAATACGATTTTTTTCAGTTGAGGGTAGTCTTTTTTCAAAAGGGTGTATAGAAAATAGACCCCCAGGAACGCGCAAAAATAAGATACATAATATATGCCTGCCGCATACCAGAATAAACCGATCAGAAATCCGCCCAATAAAGCGTAAATATAGCTTTTGCGGGTGACAAGAAAGTAAGCAGTGATCCATGCCGCCATTAATAATATATAGGTGAATTGGGGAGAAATAGGGCGCAGAAACCACAGCTGGATGGCTGCCTGCCGGTTAAAAAGCAAATCATAGGCATATTTGGGATTATTAGTAAAAAAAGAGTAACCCAGGGTAGTCGCGAGAGCGCAAACAACAGCCGCGGGCCTGGAACTGCAAAGCAGAAAAGCAAGAAAATAGATCAGCCAGAAAATAATCACGGGCAGCAGAAAACTGAAAATTATCTTAAAATAATTCAGCGGTATGTGCAGCGACGAACCTATAGTCCCCAGGATCAATTCCCCTAAAAAAGGCAAGGTCCAGGGGTCATTTCGGTGTTCATAGATGTCTATTGAAGGTATGTGTTTCCTGCCTCCGTTGTATATTGTGTTTATCCTGCCAAGATATACGGCGGCATCCTGGGTCGCGTTAAAAGTGATCCCCTTGAAATTATTTCCGGCCGAACGGATAAATTTTAGGTCCGGATAGACATGCACCAAACCCACTATGGCCGATATGACTAACACAAATATGATCTTTTTTATCTTTAAGGGTTTAACCATCGCGCGCTCCCGCAACAGGCGTACACAGGCTTTTTTTATCTCCGCTCTTGAACTGCACTTTCATCAGGCGCAGCTCAAAAAGAAATACTTTGAAGCCGTAACATATCTTCTTAAGCACAGGGACCCGTATCGGAAAGATATATTTTGCCATTAAATAATTTTTCATTACAAACCATATAAAGAAATAGGCCCTGTTGGGGGATAGATAGATCAAATATTTCAAGATCAGCGGCCTCAAAAGCGGCCATTTACAGGCTGCCGCGCCAAGGTGCATGATGTTCAACTGCACCCTTTTCTCCTTTTCAGTGAAGCAATTGAGTACGGATGCCGCCCAGGTGCTCTCTTTGATCACGGCCCCGGGAGACAATAAATTATGCTCCCGGGCGAACCGGGTCAGCTCTATCCCGTCGAAGGGGGCAAAAATAGTGAACGACGGAAATGAAGGATTACATTTGACCATCATCCTAACGGTGAGTAATTCATCCTTTGCTTGGGCCAAAGGCAGGCCGAGCATAGAATTGGCATAAACATTTATATTAAAATCGCGCGCTATATTGAAAGCGTTATAGATAACTTCATCGCTCATTTTACGGTTCAGGACCTTATACCTTAGCTTTTCGCTGCCCGCTTCAATGGACATATTCACGGAAAAACAGCCTGCCCGGCTCAGTAAGCCCGCTACTTCGCGCGTCATAAGGTTTGGCCTGATAAGGCAATAAAACGGCAATCCGACCTCCCTGCGGTATCTTTGAGAAAACTCCTCAAGCCATTCGTCTAAGGCATAGCAGAAAATGTCATCACCGAACCTGACGAAATCCATGGGATAATCCCGGCGGACGTTATTTATCTCATTAATCACCCGCTCAACCGATCTGCGGCGGACGATCCTGCCTTTATCAGCGTAGAGTAAGTTAAAAGCATTATTAAAACAGTAGCTGCAGCTGAAGGCGCATCCGCGGGAGACCATGAATGACTTAACATTTAATCCCCTGAGATGGCCGCCTTTATAATAAACCAGCTCTCTGTCCGGGTCAG
>JAUYEC010000137.1 GCA_030691585.1 Candidatus Omnitrophota bacterium | reverse complement strand
TCATCCCACAACCCCTGCCGCGCGCCTAATTTCACCATTGAATACTCCCCGCTGACATTATAAGCAGCTAAAGGATAAGAAAATTTTTCCTTTGCCCGGCTGATCAGATCCAGATAACTTAAGGCCGGCTTGACCATCACTATATCGGCGCCCTCTTTGATATCGCCTGCTATCTCTTTGAGTGCCGCCTGCGGCCGGGAATAATCCAGCTGATAAGCTTTCCTGTCGCCGAATTTAGGGGCGGAATCCGCTGCATCGCGGAACGGGCCGTAAAAATTGGAAGCGAATTTTGCCGAATAGCCCATGATCCGGGTCCGGCTAAAACCGTTTTTATCCAACGCTTTCCTGATTGCTCTGACTTGCCCTTTGGCCATTGCCGAAGGCGCAACCCAATCTGCTCCTGCCTTAGCGTGCGTAAGCGCGACTTTTGAGAGGATTTTTAATGTCTGGGAATTATCCAATAAGACTCCGTTTTTACTTTTTCCTTTTGACTTTTGACTTTTTACAATGCCGCAATGGCCGTGGCTGGTATAAGCGCAAAGGCAAACATCGGTCATTACTATCAGCTCCGGAAACTCTTTTTTTATCTCCCTGACTGCCCGGGCTACAATATTCTCATTGCTATAGCCGCTTGAGCCGACGTCATCTTTATATCCGGGAATCCCGAAGAGCAAAATTTTCTCTATTCCCAAACCAGCCGTTTCTTTAATATCAACCAGCAGCTTGTCTATGGAAAAGCGGAATACTCCGGGGAAAGACTTGATGCGCTGCTTCTTATTCCTCCCCTCAACCACAAAATAAGGATAAATAAAGCTACTTAAACTTATGCCCATAGATCCTCTTTCCGTATCTGACTACTTCACCGACAATAAAGACCGCGGGGGCGTTTACGGAATGCTCGCGCGCCTTTTCCTCAATGTCCGCTAAAGTGCCTGTAACAATCCTCTCTCGTGCTGTTGTGCCGCGCTCAATAAACGCGCAAGGAGTTGAGATTCTCCTGCCGGATGACTTAATCGCCTTGAGCACATTTTTTATATTCGCGACTACCATAAGATAGATCAAGGTGTCGCAGCGCGGCGCGTCAATCTTATCGCCATTACTTTTTCTTCCGGTCAGGACCGCCACAGAAGAAAATTTTCCTTTTCTAGTCATTGGTATGCCGAAACTCTCGGGCGCGGCAAAGGCAGAAGTAATACCGGAGACAATTTCAAAATCTATGCCTTTCTTTTTTAAATACAGGGCCTCTTCTATGCCCCTGCTGAAGACAAAAGGATCGCCGCCTTTAAGCCTGGCTACGATCTTTCCCCCTTTTGCTTTTTTAAACAGCAATTCGTTGATCTTCTTCTGTTCGAACAAATGCAGGCCGTCGCTTTTGCCCACACAGATAAGCTCGGCATTTTTCCGGGCAAACCTGAGGAGCTCTTTTGAAGCCAGAAAATCATAGAGGACCACATCCGCGGTTTTTATGATCCTCAGCCCTTTGACGCTGATCAATTCCCAGTTTCCGGGGCCCGCGCCGATTATATATACTTTCCCCGCGCTATTTTTCATCTAAACTCCTGAAAATATCCAACAGGCCTTCCCTGTCTTTGCGGATTTGGATGGCCAACCTGCCTTGCAGAGGATGCGGCTCCATTATCTCTTTAGGAATGACCTCGGCAATCCTCTCTTTATACCCCAACCTGATCAAGGCGGCGTGTGCTACAATAATAGCGTCAAACTCTCCGTTATCCAGCCGCGCTAATCTTTCATCAATATCGCCGCGTATATCTTTAATGCTAAGATCGGGCCTGTAATTTAACAAGGCTTTCTTGCGTTTCTGGCTGCTTGTTCCCACGCGGACGCCCAAGGGAAGGCTCTTTAGACCAAAATTCCCCCGCGAGACCAGGCACTCAAAAGGGCTGATCGATCGCGTTACTGCCGCAATCATCAATTCCTGCGGCATGTCCCTCTCCAGATCCTTGGCGCTATGCACAGCCGCGTCAATAGAGCCGTCAATAAGCGCCTGCTCGATCTGACGGGTAAAGAAATCGCTGCCCTCTTTATCCACGAGAGAAGACACCCTGTCTATATCCCCGTCTGTCCGGATAGGAATTATCTCTACACGTTGCCGCGGCAAGCGCCTGCGCACCTCTTCAACCTGCTTTAATGCCAGCGGGCTCGGACGCGCCCCCACCCTAATCACTTCAGCCATGGACAGCCTCCTGAAATACCGCCAGCCTGTCCTCTATTAGCTCAGAAGCCAACGCGACGCTTTTTTCAAACGGTTTATTATGCTCGCTAAAAAGCGGCTCTAATGTATCGAGATTATATAAGCATACACCGCCTATGCCTGCTACCAACGGCTCCACATCCCTAGGCATCGCCAGGTCGTATATGTACAACGGATACCGTCGCCTTGGCAGAATTTCAGCAAAATGCTCTTTCTTTAAAATATAATGCGGGCTTGATGAGGCGCCGATCACTATATCTGATTGAGCTGCAAGATGCTCCAGATCGCGCAAAGATAATGCCACGCCGCCTGCGTATTCCGCTAGTTTCCGCGCTTTTTGATGATTCCTATGCGAAACAAAAGTAAAATGCGCCCTCTGCGCCCCGTAGTCTGCAAAGGCTTCCGCGATCTTACCTGAGCCGATGATCAATACTTCATATTTTTCTTTTGCCCTCATCTTCTTTTCTATGTCAGCGAAGACGATCGCGGCAATATTATTATCGTGATCATTCAGATTTGCGGCGGCGCGTATCTCTTGCGCGTTTTCCAGCGCTTCATCCCAGAGATCCTTAACCGGGCCCGGCACTGCGGCATCCTTTATCCATGCATCCAGCTGTTCTGCTATCTGCAATTCCCCCTTGATCTGCGATTCCAGGCCGCAGGCCAATCTCAGGGCATGGCCGAATACCCGCTCCTTGGTGAGCTTCAGGTATGCGTATTTTGAAAAATCAGGGAACTCTTTGAAAAATCCGGCAATATGAGCTGCCGCGTCATCGGCATATTCAACTACCCCGTAAATCTCCATGCGGTTGCAGGTAACAAGAACGGCTGACCCGCCGGGGCCGGTATTTGCCCAATAAGCGGCTACGGCATGCTGACGGCGGTAGAGATTTTCACGCGCGTCGATCGCGGAGCGCTTATAATCTATTCCTATAAGATAGAAATACATCCCAATTCTCCTTTAAAAAATTCTTCAGATCCCTGCTTAAGGCCGGATCCCGGCCATGCGTATATACAGCCACAGTGGCTCTATGCTTAGAAAAAACTGCCGGAGAAATAAAGCTACTCAATCCTGCCCTATCCACAACGTTGATGAGAATGCCCTGAGCTTTCGCCCATCTGCTCATCTTAATATTAACCGCCGCATCAGAAGTAGCTGCGATAATAAGGCCCGCTCCTTTTACGTCTGTTGGTTTTATAAACCTATTGACCCAAGTGATCTTGCGGGCCAAAAAGTACCCGCGTAATGACGGCGTAACGCGCGGCGATACCACGCGGACTCGCGCGCCAAAGCCCAACAGGGTTTTCACCTTGCGTTCGGCAACTATCCCGCCTCCTGCGACAACAACGGTTATTCCTTTAAGTTTTAGCGCGACCGGATAATATAATTCTTTCATCTTTTTTTGCCGCGTTTAAAATTCAAAATATTGGGATGTTGAGAAATATCTCTCGCCTGTATCCGGAAAAACCGTCACCACTCTCTTGCCCTGCCCCAACCTCTTTGCAATTTTTAAGGAGGCCGCTAGAGCCGCCCCGGATGAAGGGCCGCAGAATATACCTTCTTGCCTGGCCAGCAGCCTTGCTGTCTGATATGCATCAGCATCGCTTACAAGCACAATTTCATCGATAATTTCCCTATTCAGGATATCCGGAACAAAACCGGCGCCTATACCCTGAATTTTATGCGCTCCGTGTTCTTTGCCGGACAAGACAGCGCTTGTCTCGGGCTCTACCGCGACAATCCTTATCCGGGAATCATGTTTCTTCAACACCTCTCCCACGCCTGTAATCGTCCCGCCGGTACCTACTCCCGCGACAAATGCATCAAGCCTACCCGCAGTCTGCTCAAGGATCTCCCTTGCCGTAGTTTCTCTATGCGCCTTAGGGTTAGCCAAATGTTTAAATTGCTGCGGTATAAAAGAATAC